>NZ_CP009170.1:1367500-1667500 GCF_000763575.1 Thermoanaerobacter kivui | reverse complement strand
GCTTAAAAGACAAAAACTCACTTTCAAGAGTCATGACGTTGTCTCAGGAGTTTTCTCTGTTCTTTGGATATTACTTTAATAAACTTACAAAGGAGCAAGGTCCTAATTCAGTTATTATTTACGCAGGCGGGGATGATTTTTGCGTGCTTGGCCCGTGGTCGGACATGCCTCACTTAGCAAGCACAATTTATAAGAAGTTCAGAGATTATGTTTGCCAGAATGAAGACATAACACTGTCCATGGGCTTTGAGATAGCACCAGATAAAAAATACCCCATCTACAGAGTTGCAACAGTGTGTGGTGAACACCTTGATGGGGCAAAGAAGTTTGAACGCAAAAATGGCAAGAAGAAAGATTGCTTTGCATTTGGTGGTAACTTTGTCGGTTGGGAAGATTTTGAGGATTTGAAAAATATAAAAGAAAAAATTGTGCATCTTGTAAAAGACAAAAATGTTTCAAAAGCCTTGATAAATGTTATATATTCGGTTGACAAGTTAGAAAAGATGGCGAATGAAAGTAGTGAGATGTTCAAGTCATGGAGATTTGTATACTATATAGCAAAGCTAAAAGATAGGTACAAAAGGCTAAAAGATGAGCTTGATGAAATTTTAAATGCAATAATCAAAAAGGAGACAAATTCACTTTACGAGTATGCATATTTAGCAGCCCGCTGGGCTGAGCTTGAGATAAGAAGCTAAGGTTTTAAATTAAAGGAGGGATTTTTGATATGCCAAATGTTAATATCAGAGCTCTAAAAAATGAGATATTAAAAGAAGTTAAGACTGCCATCAATCCTGATAAGGACAAAGATGGCAAGGTATTTTCTGAGGTTGCAAAGAAAACAGGGCATCTTTTAAAAGAATCCAATGTAACGGTTACACAGCTGCGCAAGGTTTTCACAGAGGTCAAAAGACTTTCCCCAGAGGATGAGAACTACAAATACAAACTAAAGCTTTTAAAAGCAAAGATGGCATATACATCAGGAAGATTTCCAAAGCTAAAAGATTTTCAAGATATAGTCGATGAGGCATTGCCAATTGCAGAACAAAATGAGAAAACATTGGAGAGATTTAAAGACTTTTTTGAGGCAGTTGTTGCATACCACAAATTCTTTGGCGGAAGAGAATAAAAAATAAAAAACATTATACATTTTTGGGAGGTTGGATTTAAAATGGATGTTATTTTAAAAGGCAAATACATCGTAAAATGCAAAATAAAGGCAGTAACAGGTCTTCACATAGGAGAAGGTAATAACAGCTTAGAGATTGGTGGAATTGACAATGCTGTTGTAAAGGATGCAGAAGGCAAGCCATACATACCGGGGTCTTCACTCAAAGGAAAAATGCGTTCACTTATGGAGTTTGCAGAGGGCAAAGTGAAGGATGAACTTTTGGTTGTAACTAAAGGAGAAAGAGATGGGACATCTGGAATACACATTCACATCTGCGGCGATGAAGACTGTGTTGTTTGTGGGCTTTTTGGCAGGAATCATGGCAAACATAAACTCAAAAACGGCGAAGAACGTGATTTCACAGATGCAGTTCTCCCAACAAGATTAATTGTCCGTGATGCAAAACTAATTAAAAAGTCAATCACTGACAAAATGAAAGAGAATCTTGATTTGGAGTGGACAGAGGTCAAGTTTGAAAATAACATAGATAGAATAACCTCAAAAGCAAATCCAAGGCAGAGTGAAAGAGTCCCAGCTGGAGCTGAGTTTGAGGCAGAGTTTGTTGTAAACAGGCTTAAGGTTGATGGAGAGGATGATGGTGACCTTTACATCAAAAAGTTAATTCAGGCAATGCGTCTATTGGAAGATGATTATCTTGGTGGTCAGGGCACAAGAGGCAATGGCAAGGTTCAGTTTGTTGATATAAAGATTTTCTACAAGGACAGGGATGCGTACTTTACTCAAAAGCAGCCGCAGGTTATAGCTGAGGCAGCTGCTCTTAAAAATCTTCAATTTTAAAGGATGATAAGCTATGAGCAACAGGAATCTTTATAAAGTCAAACTCAAATTCAAAACCCCTGTTCACTTTGGCTCGAAAGAAAAGACATACAATACAACACATACCATGGCACATTCTGATACAATTATGAGTGGAATTATAAATTCATATTCGTTGCTATTTGGCAAACAAAAGACAGATGAGCTGATTAATAGCTTTTTAGACGGAAAACCTGCATTCAAAGTTTCATCTACAATGCCATATTTAATGGATAAGTTTTTTGTATTCAAACCAATGGGTTTGGATTTACAGGAATATGTAAAATCTGATGATAAGAAAAAAATAAAAAAAGTAAGATTTGTTGGAGAGGAAGATTTATCAAACCTTTTCAAAGGTGCATTTGAGCCAGCAGGAGATTTTTTATTAAAAGCAGAAGAAAAGGCACAATTTTATTCCGATTTATGGAAAATCAAAGAAAGACCAAGGGTGGCAATTGATAGAATTACTTCTTCTTCAAATATATATTATTTTACCCATTGCCAGTTTAAAAAAGACACAGGGCTTTGGTTTTACTTAGAGATTTTAGACCAAAACTTAGAAGATGAGATAAAAGCTGCAATAAGGCTTTTGGGAGATGAAGGCTTAGGCGGTGATAGAACATCTGGATTAGGACTATTTGAGCCTGAGTTTATTGAGGTATCTTCAACCAACAATTTAAAGAAAGATGGAAGCTATTACATGCTACTGTCATTAACAAGTCCAAAAGACAATAAGGAAATAGAGAGATTCACGTTTTATGAGATAACAACAAGAGGAGGATATATTTACTCAAAAGGCGATTTTGGGACAAAAAAGAAGACTGTTAGGATGTTTTCTGAGGGGAGCATCGTAAAAGACAAAGTTGAGGGCAGGGTAGTTGATGTAACACCAACCGGTTTTAGTGCACACAGCGTGATAAGATATGGTTTGGCGTTTTTGATTCCCTTGCCAGAGGGGGTGAGTTTTATTGGTGAGTAAAACATATGAAGTTGAGGTTTTAACACCACTTGTGATAGGTAGTCAAGATAAACTGCAGAGCTTTGAGTTCATAAAAGAGGGCGATTTTTTAAGGGTTATCAATTTTGATAAGCTATTTGAGATGAGTATTTCCAAAGAAGGCTTGATAGATACAATAACACACGCACTTGAAACAAATCCAAGAGGATTTAGACTGGATGATGTTGTAAAAAAATATGCAATTGATGTTGATAAATGTACAAGGTATAAGATAAAATTAGACGGTGTGAGGTCTTTACCAAATGAGGTTGTATCATTTGTAAAAAGTGCAGGAAGGGCATATATTCCGGGGGCGTCATTAAAAGGTGCAGTGAGGTCATTTTTAACAAAGGCGTTAAAAAGTACTTTGCTCAAGCAGTATGAAAATGCTCTTAGTTCTGCTTATGAGAAAAAGATAAAGGCAATTGACCAAAGAAGAAACGGTGTTAGTCCTCAAGAGGTTGATGATGCTGCAGAAGTCAATATTTTTTTTCAATCTTATTTTTCGCCTTTTAAGTTCCTTCAGATAAGTGATACTGAATTTGTGCTGTATGAAAATATGTCCGGCTATGAGATAAAAGTTTTGAATATCTGCGACAACAAAGTCAAGTGGTATAATAGGCGAGGAAATTTTGATGACCCTCAATGTGGTTTGTCAATTGTGGCAGAAGGGATAAACCCCTTAACAAAGCTAAAAGGCATAATAAAGGTTGGAGATGGATTTGTCTTAGGCAATGAGGCAACAGGCGGTTTAAAAGACAAGTTTGTCAACATCGCCAGTTATAAAAACTGCATTGAGTTCCTGGCAGAAGTAATCAACAGTGCAACTGAGAAGTATATATCAAGTGAAATAGAGTTTTACAGCAAATACAAACTAACACAGATTGTTGCAGAGTACAGAAAGTTAATTGGGATTTTAAAAGGCCTTGCGCCAAATCAGTTTTTGATTCAGCTTGGATTTTCAACCGGATACTACTCAAAAACAGTTGGGATGTTTTTCGAGAAAGAAAGCTTTGCAAAACTAAAAGTGGTTGACAATAACTCAAAGATTTACCCTGAGCTTTTCCCAAAAACAAGGAGAGTTGTTTTCAAAAGCGGAAATATATCAACAATTCCTGGCTGGGTTAAGGTGACAATAGGCGAAGAAATGCTCAAAGACTTTTAAAGGTGGTGTAAAAAATGGCACATTACTTTGTTTTAAACTTTTTTGCAAGAGAGGATGGAGTCTTTCTTCCATCCTCTTATTACAATGAGATTTTTGGTATGATAGGAGATGCGCTTTCTTCACATTTGTACACAATAACACCAATTAGAACTAAAAACAAAAAAGAGGTACAAGATGGTATTTGGGTTTTCAATGATTTTAGAATTTATCTTGCAACACCGTTTGTTGAAATTGTGTCCCAAAATTTGTTTAGGCTATTCAATGTTCTCTTAAACCCTTTTGAAGGGATTTATCTTCAAAGAATTACTTTCAAAAGGATTTGCGCAAAAAAGAGCGGCACACTTCTGAGTGGAGTTTTTGCAAGTTTAAACGGTGTTGCATTAGATTATGAAAAAGAACCTGAGATTTTTTCAGAGAGTTTGAGAAAGTTTCTGATAAAGGTGTATGAAAAAAAGTTTGGCAAATTACCTGACGATACAAGGTTTTTCTTCCTGATAAAGGATAATGTAAAAAGGCAGGTTTTACTTCCTACAAGGCTTGAGTTTTTTGGAAACTATGAAATTTTTTCATCAGATGAGCTTGCAGAGATTTTTTGCCAGACGTTCTGTGTGAGATAAATTAAAGTTCGACACTACCGGTATTAGTGGACGAAATAGATGAAATATTGTGGGAGAAGTGGAGAAAAATGTACAAATAGTTATTGACATATGTCAATAAAAGATGTATATTTAAATTGAACATATGTTTGAAATTTGGTGATTTATTATGAATACTATTAAAAGTAAAAATGATTTAATGCCCCTTTTAATAAAGGCTTTAAAAGCAAATGGCTTAAAAATAACTGAAAAGCGACAGATCTTACTAGATGTGTTTTTAAAAAATCCAAATACTCATTTTGACTTTGATACCCTTTACCAAGAAGTAAAGAAAGAATGTCCCCATTATGGTGTAGCAACTCTTTATAGAAATTTAAAAATTTTTGTAGACAGAGGTATATTATCAGAAAATGTGATTGGGGATAAAAAATACTATGAACTTAAAATGTTTAACAAAAAAAAGATTCATGCTCATTTAATTTGTAAATATTGTGGCAGTATAGATGAATATTACAGTCCTGATTTGATTAGATATATAAAAATGATAGATCAAAAATACGATTTTGATGTATATTATGGAGAGTTAAATTTTTATGGAATATGTAGTAAATGTAAAAAAACTATTCAAAGAGATGAGGAACATTGATATGGGTGGCTATTAAAAAATTTTTGGAAGGAGGCAGGAGAAAATCCTGCCGTCTTAATTATAATATTTCTGTAGGTTTACAAAAAAAGGATGTTAAAAAATTATTTTTTATTGACAAGGTTATAAGGCAATGATATACTAAATATTGAGGTAAATATAATTATGTATACTACATTTTGTAGAAAATTCAATAATATCAAATACAGGTGCCCAATTTTGGCTTCAAAATTGGGTTAAAAGGGAAGCAGGTGAAAGTCCTGCACGGTCCCGCCACTGTGATGGTGAGCTCTTTACATTATGCCACTGTCTGTTCAGACAAAAGGAACCGTCCCCAATGTTTGAAAGATGGGAAGGCGTAAAGAGCGGTGACCCTAAGTCAGGAGACCTGCCTGTATTTGCATCACTTGCTCTACGGTGTATAGAGGAGGTGAGGTACCTTTGTATACCTCTTAACTGGCCGTAGGAGTTAAGAGGGTTAATTATTTGCAAAAGAACAATGAAATGGAGGTTTAAAAAGATGAAAATCGCTATGAAGGTCATAAAAAGAAATGGAAGAGAGATTGAATTTGATAAATCTAAGATTGTAAATGCTATATATAAAGCTTTTAAAGCAGTGGGGGAAGGAGAATATGAACAAGCAGTTGAAGTAGCAGATGAGGTTACTGATTATGTTGAAAAGCATTTAGAGGGAATAGCCAGTGTGGAGCAAATACAAGATATTGTTGAACAGTATCTTATAAAACACGGCTACGCTAAGGCTGCAAAAGCGTATATTTTATACAGAAAGCAGCATCAAGATATTAGGGAATTTAGAAACATGTTCATGGATATTGAAAAAATGGTGGACGAATACATAGGAAAACAGGACTGGAGAGTAAATGAAAATAGCAATATGAGTTATTCACTCCAAGGTTTAAATAACCATATCTCCAGTACGATAACAGCTCATTACTGGTTAAACAAAATATATCCTCCAGAAGTTAGAGATGCCCATGTAAATGGAGATTTGCACATTCATGACTTAGGTCTTTTATCTGTGTATTGCTGTGGATGGGATTTAAGGGATTTACTGCTTTCTGGATTTACAGGGGTGGAGGGGAAAGTTCAAAGCAAACCTCCAAGGCACTTTAGGTCCGCTCTTGGACAGATTGTCAACTTTTTCTATACACTTCAAGGGGAAGCAGCTGGTGCACAAGCTTTTTCTAATTTTGATACTTATTTGGCACCTTTTATATATTATGATAATCTTTCTTACAAAGAGGTCAAACAGGCTTTACAGGAGTTTATATTTAACATAAATGTTCCAACTAGAGTGGGATTTCAAACTCCTTTTACAAACATAACTATGGACCTTGTGGTACCGGAGATTATGGCAGATGAACCTGTTATAATTGGTGGTCAATTGATGGATAAAACATATAAAGAATTTCAAAAAGAAATGGACATGCTAAATATAGCATTTGCAGAAGTTATGATGGAAGGGGATGCCAGTGGCAGGATATTTACTTTTCCAATACCCACTTATAATATAACTAAAAATTTTGACTGGGATAGTCCTGTCATAGATAAAATAATGGAAATGACTGCAAAGTATGGTTTACCCTATTTTAGCAATTTTGTAAATAGTGATTTAGATCCCAATGATGTGAGGTCGATGTGCTGTCGGTTGAGGTTGGACAACAGAGAATTAAGAAAGCGTGGGGGAGGGCTTTTTGGAGCGAACCCTCTTACAGGTTCAATAGGGGTTGTAACAATAAATATGCCAAGAATTGGATATTTATCTAAATCAAAAGAAGAGTTTTTCCAAAGGTTAGAAAGGCTTATGGATATTGCAAAAACAAGCCTTGAAATAAAGAGAGAAATTTTAGAGAAAATGACTGAAATGGGATTGTATCCTTATTCAAAATTTTACTTAAGAGATATAAAAAAGAGATTTGGATTTTACTGGCAAAACCATTTTAACACAATAGGACTCATTGGAATGAATGAAGCACTATTAAATTTCATGGGAGTAAGTATAGCCAGTGAAGAGGGAAGGAAATTTGCAGTTGAAGTATTAGATTTTATGAGGCATAAATTAGAACAATATCAATTAGAATTTAATTTCATGTACAATTTAGAAGCATCCCCTGCAGAAGGAGCTTCCTATAGATTGGCTAAAAAAGATAAAGAATTATTCCCCGATATAATAACTGCAGGTAGCGATGTGCCTTATTATACTAATTCAACACAGCTTCCTGTAGACTTTACAGAAGATATATTTACTGCTCTCGACTTGCAGGAGGAATTGCAATGCAAATATACAGGTGGCACAGTGTTTCACGGATTTATCGGTGAGAGCATAAATGATGTAAATACCTGCAAAGCTTTGGTTAAAAAGATAGCTCACAATTACCGAATACCTTACTACACAATAACGCCGACTTTTTCAATATGTGAAGACCATGGATATATATCGGGAGAATATTTTGAATGCCCATACTGTGGAAAAGAGTGTGAAGTTTACAGTAGAGTTGTAGGATACTACAGACCAGTTAAAAATTGGAATAAAGGAAAGCAAAAAGAGTTTAAAGAAAGAAAGGAATTTGCTATATGATGTACGACTTTATGCCTGTTTCTTTTGTCGATTTCCCGGGAAAAATTGCAGCCACTGTTTTTGTAAGTGGCTGCAATTTCCTGTGTTCTTACTGTCACAATAGTTATTTAATCCCTTTAAGAGAAGGAGTTCGCAGTGAAAAAGAATTTTTTGACTATCTCAAAAAAAGGGCAAATGTAATAGAAGGGGTTTGCATAACAGGGGGAGAACCAACGCTGTGGAAAGGATTAAAAGATTTTATAAAGGAGATAAAGGCGTTAAATTTTAGTGTAAAGCTTGATACTAATGGTTCAAGACCTCAGATATTAAAAAATTTGTTAGAGGAAAAGCTTATTGATTATGTAGCTATGGATGTAAAAGCTCCTCTAGAAAAATACGATTTGTTTTTGAAAAATAAAGCAGATATAAATAATATACAAAAAAGTGTGGAGATAATTAAAAATTCTGGAGTGGATTATGAGTTTAGAACTACTGTAAATGATAAACTTCTTGCTTTAGAAGATTTTATTTCTATTTCTGATTGGATTTCTCCCGCAAAAAGATATGCCTTGCAAAGGTATAAATATGCTGAAGGAGTCTTGGATAAAAATATAAGTGGTATAGAGGACTGCGATATTAAATTTTTATTAGAAATAAAAAAGGCAATTAGTGGAAAATTCAGTGAAATACTGATTAGACAATAAAAAGAGAGGAATTTTCTCTTTTTATTGTTTTCGGAAAAAAGAAATTTGCTAATAGACATAAGTTTTAAAAGGTTTTATAATATACTTAGACATAGTTAGAAGTATTTGCTTTTTTGGGGAGAGAGGGGAAATTTATGTTTGATGCTGTACATATTTCTTTAAATTATCAAATTATTATTTTGCTAGTGTTAGCGATGTTTTATTTATTTGTACATAATGCAGAAAAAGAAAAGTATATTAAGTTTTGGGGGAGTGCGTGGGGACTTGATTTAATAAGGTATGCTTTAGAGTATATGATAGAGTATAAGACAATTCAAAATGTTCCTTTTACGCAAGTATCAATTTTTATATTGCTTTTAATTAGCTCTATACTATTTACTTATGGTTTTTATTCTTTTTTTGAAATAAATTTTTCAAAAAAAGTGTTATGGCTAATTTTACTTTGTTGTGGGTGGTATGGCGGAGGTAAGATTTTAGAAAAAAGTAATTACATAGATGTCTTGCCGATGTACGTTTTTTTAGGTGTTATGAGTATAATTTCTGGTGTATTGGTATTTAAAAATATCAATCTTTTGAAAGTTGTTTCCAGTTTGGTTATAGGAATACTATTTATTTTGATAGGTATTAGAGAAATAACGTATCCTGTTATTAACCATTTTAATTTGCTAAATTATTTGGTAGACTTTGACCTTTTGTATTCCCTAAAAATTATCATGGCAATTGTTTTATTGATGCAATTTTATGAAATTGCGAGAAATAGATTAGCAGCAATTGACCGCAAACAAAAAGAACTTATAAATTCTTTGCATGAAGAAAAAGAATGGCTTAAAGTTACATTAAAAAGCATTGGAGATGCGGTTATTGCCACAGATGCCAATGGCAATGTTAAATTTATGAACCCTACAGTGAAAAAGCTTACGGGATATAAAGAAGAAGAAATTTTGGGAGAAAAAATTGATAAAGTTTTTAACATAATAAATGAGGATACTAAGGAAAAGGCTGAAATTCCTATAGAAAAAGTTCTTAAAACCGGTGAGATTACAGGGCTTGCAAATCACACTGCGTTGATATCAAAAGATGGTCGTGTGATATCCATTGCTGATTCTGCTGCTCCAATAAAAGATGCGGAAGGAAACATTATAGGTACAGTGATGGTTTTTAGAGATATAAGCGATAAAAGAGAGTATGAAAAGCTATTGAAACAGTATGAATTTATTGTAGAATCTTCTAATGAAGGAATTGGGAGTTTTGACCTTGAAGGCATTATTCAAACTTGGAATAAAGGCTGTGAAAAAATATACGGCTATAAAGCTGATGAAATAATAGGTAAGAGCATATACACTTTGATTCCAGATTTTGAAAAAGAAAAAGTCAAAAATATTTTACAAAGACTGTTAAAAGGAGAAGAAATAAAAAGTTATGAAGGAATACGGATTACAAAAGAGGGAAAAACCATACATGTGCTTGTTTCAGTTGCTGCTTTAAAAGATGAGTTAGGTAGGTATATTGGTATATCTTTTATTTCTCGCGATATTACAGAAAACAAAAAAGCCGAACAAATTTTAAAAAGGTATAAACTGCTTTTTAACAATATAAATGACATAATATTGTTTGCAAGGTACCAAGACGGTAAGATTATAGAGGCAAATAAAGCTGCAGTAGAGGCTTATGGTTACGAATTGGAGGAACTTTTAAAGATGGATATACGATACTATGGGCCACAAAGCTGGGGATATGCTTTTGAAAACTGCTGCCGATATATTGAGAAAGTGTTTTAGAAGCCAAGACATTATAGCGAGAATAGGCGGAGACGAGTTTGCAGTAATATTGCCAAATACAGGTATTGATGTCGTTGAAAAAGCTACAGAAAGAATACGCAAAATGGTGGAAGACAGCAAGTTTACTTTTGAAAAGGACAATATAGCTTTGAGCGTGTCTATAGGGTATGCTGTTAAAAACAACAGTTTTGATAAGATAGAAGAGGTTTTTAAAGAAGCAGATAATAACATGTATAGAGAAAAGCTTTTTCATAAACGCAGCAGTTATAGAAAAGTATTAGATTCTATTTTAAAGATTTTTGAAGTGAGACAACCCGCATTAAAAAGGCATCAAAATATGGTAAAAGAGCTTTTGGTAAGTTTTGCTGAATATCTTAAGCTTTCCAAAAATAGAATAAGAAATTTGGAACTTTTGGCATAATTCCATGATATAGGAATAATTGGCACAACGGACTACATATTTTCAAAATTAGATAATTTAAGTGAAGAAGAAAGAGTGGCGTTTCAAAAGCATTGTGAAATAGGGTATAGGATTGCCATGACATCACCTGACTTGGCTCATCTTGCGGATATGATTTTAATGCATCATGAATGGTGGAATGGCAGTGGATATCCTTTAGGAGTAAAAGGTGAAGATATACCTTATGAATGCAGAATTTTGGCTATAGTAGATGCATATGTGAGTATGACGGATACCGAAGGAAAGGCAATGCCTAAAGAAAAAGCGTTAGAGGAGATTAAGAGGATGGCGGAGATACAATTTGATCCGATTCTTGTTGAAAAATTTTTGGCATATATGAAGGATTGATATTTTTCTTAGTAAGGTATAAAATATTAAAGTAATCGTAATTTATTAAACAATAGGGTGTGAGAAAATGCCAAGACCTCCAAAATGTAGATGGGTAAAAAGTGAACCGGATGTAACTTATTTCAAACCAATGGGTGTACCTATGCACTTATTAGAGGAAGTTATTTTGACAGTAGAAGAGCTTGAAGCTATAAGACTTAAAGACCTTGAGGGTTTGGAACAAGAAGAATGTGCGGATATGATGAAGGTATCAAGGCCAACATTTTTTAGAATAATCAATTCTGCCCGCCAAAAGGTGGCAGATGCTCTGGTTAATGGTAAAGCGATAAGAGTGGAAGGTGGAAATTACAGAGTTTATGAAGAAGAACAAAGAGGTCATAGAGGTATGCGCCATAGACATGGCCATTGGAATGAGTAAGATTAAAATTTTATTAGATTTTCATATATTTTTACAAAACCTTTCATATATATAGTATAATTGATGTTGTACTACTATATATATGAAAGGATGAAGTTGATGAACCTTATAAGAGACTTTCTCGACATTGTGCTACATCTTGATAAATATTTAGGCACTATTATACAAACATATGGACTATGGACCTATGGCATTTTGTTTTTCATAGTATTTTTAGAGACTGGTTTTGTTGTAACGCCATTTTTGCCGGGTGATTCTCTTCTTTTTGCTGCAGGAGCTTTTGCGGCAATTGGAAAATTAAACGTATTTTACTTGTTTGTACTTTTGGCATCTGCTGCCATATTGGGAGATACTGTAAATTACCATATAGGAAAATTTGTTGGAGAAAAAATTTATGAGAGCGAAAATTTGAGGTTTATAAAAAAAGAGCATTTGATGGAAGCTCATAGATTTTATGAAAAATATGGCTCTATCACTATTGTTTTGGGAAGATTTATACCTATTATTAGAACTTTTGTTCCTTTCGTAGCAGGGATTGGAGAGATGAGGTATTTTAAGTTTTTATTTTACAATGCCTTAGGTGGGGTATGCTGGGTCGCATTGTTTACTTTTGGCGGTTATTATTTTGGAAATCTTGAAATAGTGAAAAATCATTTTGGATTGGTCACCATAGCAATAATTGTAATTTCAGTTATACCTGCTATTTTAAGTTTTTTAAAAAGGAAAAAACGTTGATGCAAAAAATTTTTGTTAAATATATGTGCTGCCCCAATATAATATTTTAATTTATGAAAGGAGTAGGGTATTATGGGTTTGTTTGGGCCAAAAGGGGAAACGATTGTTATAAATGTTAAGGGGATGACGTGCAACCATTGCAAGATGTCTGTCGAAAATGCACTAAAAAAGTTAAATGGGGTATTGAAAGCTGTTGTTGACCTTGACAAAGGTAATGTTACGGTAACATATGATCCTGCTAAAGTTTCTGTAGATGATATGAAAAAAGCAATTATTGATACAGGATATGAAGTGTAATACACTAAATATGCATAAAAAGCTTGAAAGACTTGAAGCACCAAAAAAGCATTGATGAGTCATCAATGCTTTTTTGGTGTTACTTTGGTCTAAATGTTGTGCATTCTGTTTCTGAGCTAGTCTTTGCAGACATTACTTTTGAATTTATTTCAATAGATGGAGCATGACACTTCATATCTTTCCAGTAATTACAAGTATTTACTGAGCATTTGACTACGTTTTCTGCTGACATGTGAAACACCTCCAATTTTTATTATCAAAAATATTATTTGCATATCTCATGTTATTATACTTATTTGTAAACTGAGTTGTGAAATAAATTTAATAAGTGATATTGACAAAATCCGATATGAATAGTATAGTAACAGGCATGAATTGTATAAAAGCGTATAAAATAAGTACGACAAACAAAGTTTCTTGTGGAAATGCTGCAAATTGAGAGGAGATGAAAATATGGCCGAAAAAGCTAATTTAAAAATAACTGGGATGTCTTGTGCAGCTTGTGCAACAAAAATAGAAAAAGGGCTTAAAAGCTTAGATGGAGTTTTAGACGCAAATGTAAATCTTGCGATTGAAAAAGCAACGGTTATATATGATCCAGATAAAATTAACATATGCGATATTGAGAAAAAAATAGAAGATATAGGATATGGTGTAATAAAAGATAAAGTAGAGCTTGTACTTATGGGTATGTCCTGCGCATCCTGCGCTGCCAAAATCGAAAAAACCTTAAAAAACCTGCCTGGTGTAAGCAATGCATCAGTTAATTTTGCAGCTGAGACGGCAATTGTCGAATATGATTCAAATGAAATTGATACAGAAAAAATGATTAAAGCGATAAAAGATATAGGATATGATGCAAAAGAAAAGACTGGAGTAGGTATTGACACAGAAAAAGAGATAAAAGAGAGAGAAATAAATACATTAAGGAAACTTGTAATATATTCAGCGATTTTAACTGTGCCGTTAGTAATATCAATGGTTTTGAGAATGTTTAAAATTTCAGGTGGAATACTTGATAATCCATGGTTACAGGTATTTTTATCTTCACCTGTTCAGTTTATTGTAGGTTTTAGATATTATAAAGGTGCTTGGAACAATTTAAAAAATATGACGGCAAATATGGATACTTTGGTAGCTATGGGAACATCTGCAGCATATTTTTATAGTTTGTACAATGTATTTACTAAACCCTCTCATGAGATACACAATTACTTGTATTTTGAGGCATCAGCAGTTATTATAACGCTTGTAACATTAGGTAAGCTGCTTGAAGCTATAGCCAAGGGAAAAACATCTGAAGCAATAAAAAACCTCATGGGACTACAAGCAAAGACCGCGAGAGTGATAAGGGATGGGCAAGAATTAGATATACCTATTGAAGAAGTCAAAGTCGGGGATATCGTTGTTGTAAGGCCGGGCGAAAAAATACCAGTTGACGGTAAAATAGTTGAGGGTAGTTCCACAATAGATGAATCTATGATAACTGGTGAATCTATTCCTGTAGAAAAAGGCGTTGGTGATGAAGTAATTGGCGCTACGATAAATAAAACAGGAACGTTTAAATTTGAAGCGACAAAAGTGGGTAAAGATACGGTACTGTCGCAAATTATTAAAATGGTAGAAGATGCCCAAGGATCAAAAGCGCCAATTCAACAAATTGCTGATAAAATCTCTGGTATTTTTGTACCCACAGTTATAGCCATAGCTGCTACCACATTTTTAATTTGGTATTTTGGGTATGGAGATTTTAATGCGGGCATAATAAATGCAGTATCAGTACTTGTAATTGCCTGCCCGTGTGCGCTTGGACTTGCAGTTCCCACTTCTGTGATGGTAGGGACAGGAAAAGGAGCAGAAAATGGTATACTCATAAAGGGAGGAGAACATCTTGAGAAGGCAGGGAAAATAACGGCAATAGTATTTGATAAGACTGGGACGATAACAAAAGGAGAACCGGAAGTTACAGACATAGTAGCTCTTGGAGATTTCACCGAAGATGAGATTTTGAAAATTGCGGGAATTGCGGAAAAAAATTCTGAGCATCCATTGGGACAAGCAATTGTCAATAAAGCAAAAGAAAAATTCAAAATATTGGAAGAGCCTGAGAAATTTGAGGCTATACCAAGCTATGGTATATGCATTACGATAAATGAAAAAGAGTTTTATATTGGCAATAGAAGGCTCATGGATAGACAAAATATTGATATAACGTCAATTGAAGATAAGGTTGAAGAACTAGAATCACAAGGTAAAACAGCAATGATATTAGCATCTCACGACAGAGTTTATGGCATTATAGCTGTTGCAGATACTGTAAAGAGTGATTCGGCAAAAGCTATTAAAGAGTTACAGGCTATGGGTATTGAAGTGTACATGATTACGGGAGATAATAAAAGGACTGCTGAGGCAATAGCAAAACAAGTTGGTATAAAAAATGTGGTGGCAGAAGTATTGCCAGAACATAAAGCTGAAGAGGTTATGAAGCTTCAAAAAATGGGAAAAGTAGTTGCAATGGTGGGAGATGGTATTAATGATGCTCCTGCTTTAGCTACTGCGGATGTTGGCATAGCGATAGGTACAGGTACAGATGTGGCGATAGAAACCTCGGATATAACGTTGATAAGTGGAAATCTTATGGGTATTGTGACCGCCATAAAATTAAGCAAAGCTACCATGAGAAATATATATCAAAATTTATTCTGGGCTTTTGTATACAATACAATCGGCATACCATTTGCTGCGATGGGATTTTTAACTCCAGCTATAGCAGGAGGGGCAATGGCATTTAGCTCAGTATCAGTTGTATCAAATGCCTTAAGGTTGAGAAGATTTAGGGCATGAGTTTGGAATTATCCAAACTCATTTTTTTGAGGTAGGAAGCCATACTACAAAAGTCGCTCCTTTGCCTTCACAGCTTTCGACTTCGATTTTTCCGCCGTGGGCGTTTACAATCCACTGGCAGATAGAAAGCCCTAATCCACTTCCTCCGCTTTTTCTTGTCCTTGCTTTGTCAACTCTATAAAACCTTTCAAAAATATGGGGTAGATGCTCTTCAGGTATTCCTATTCCTGTATCTTTGATAGAGGTCTTAATAAATTTTCCTGCATTCTCTACACTTATCTCTACTTTTCCACCAGCTGGCGTATATTTGATGGCATTGTCTATTAAGTTATAAAAAAGTTGAATTATTCTTGTTTGGTCTCCTCTAATGTAGGAAGGATCATTTTTTATAATTTTTAATATTAAACCATTATTTTCAGCAAGAGGGGCAAGTTCATTTACAATTCCTTCTATTAATTCGCTGAAATTTAAATTTTCTATAGTCAATTTTTCTGCATTAGAGTCACTTCTGGCAAGGAATAATAAATCGTGAACAAGTTTTGACATGTGCTTTGCTTCCTCAAGTATTACTTGTAAAGCTTTTTTATATTCTTCTTTTGTGCCTGTGCCATTTAATGCTGATTCTGCTTGGGTTTGTATTACAGCAATGGGAGTTCTAAGCTCATGGGAGGCGTCATGGGTAAATTGTTTTTGCCTTTTAAAGGAGTTTTCAAGTTTTTCAATCATCATGTCAAAGGTTTGGGCAAGATTTCCTATTTCGTCATTAGTGTAAGGTAGGTTAAGCCTTTTAGATAGGTCACCGACACTTATTTCTCTTGCAACTTTAGTCATGTGACTAATTGGTTTTAATGCTTTGTTTGAGATAATAATCCCACCTAAAATTGCAATACCAATTAAAATTGGAATTATAATGGTGAAGATGCCAAACAGATTTTTCATTGCTATATCCATTAAATTTAGCGATTGGGCTATTACAATTATTCCTATTATTTTGTTGTCATAATATACAGGAGCGGAATACACTCTAAGCTTACCTTCAGGCAATATAACAGTTTGGTATTTGCCTATAAAATCGGTGTTTGTGGTATATTAGCCGAGAATTCTTGAAGGAATATTGGATTCTATCAGATTTAAGTCTGGGTAAGAATAAAGAGCTCCGTAAAAGTCTGTATTGGCATAGAAAGGTTCATCACCGGATTTAATTTTTCCATTTTCTATATCAAGTACTGATGATATTTGTTGAACTTGCGTTTTAAGTATTGTATCTTCATTTATAATTATCATTTTTTCCAGGCTTAAATAAGTTACAACACTAAATATTGTTATTACAATAGTTAAGAGCAGCACATACCATAATGTCAATTTTAGCTTTAATGGAAAATAAATTTTTTTCATTTTACTTAGACTCCTTTAAACAATATCCGCTACCTCTTATCGTATGAATGAGTTTATTTTCAAAACCGTCGTCAATTTTTTTTTCTGAGATAGCGTATGTATACGTCGATAATATTGGAAAAGCCATCAAATTCATAGTCCCATACATGGTCGGCTATTTGGGTGCGGGTTAAAACTCTTCCTGCATTTCTCATCATATATTCTAAAAGGGCAAATTCTTTGCTTGTGAGAGTTATTTCTTTATCTCCTCTTTTGACTTGGTGTGTCAAAGTATTTAGTTCTAAATCGGCAACCTTTAAAATAGGGCTTTTAGTAGGAGCTTCTCTCCTTAAAAGGGCGCGAATTCTTGCCATTAACTCACATAACTCAAAAGGTTTTGTCATGTAATCGTCAGCTCCTGTATCAAGACCTTTTACTTTGTCTTCTGTAGCATCTTTCGCTGTAAGCATCAGTACAGGAGTGTTAATGCTTTCATTTCTTAAATTCTCTAAAATTTTAATGCCATCCATTCCTGGAAGCATTATGTCTAAAATTATTACATCATAGACGTTCATTTTGGCATATTCTAACCCTTCTAAACCATCTTGTGCAATATCTACACTATATCCTTCTTCTTTTAAGGCTTTATATAAAGCATTTACTAAATTTTCTTCATCATCTACAATGAGAATTCTCATAAGTTTTCCACCCCTTTACAATTCTTAGCTTATTATATCAAAATAGTGTTAAAAATTCATTAAAATTTGACTATAGTCGATTGGTGACAATAAAAATTTATAAATATACAATATTCGTAGAATAAGCAAGAAAATTGACGAAAAAGCAAATTTTTTGTAATTTCAGAGGAGAGGAGAGTTATGGAAGAGTTTAAAAATAAGATTTTTAATTTTTGAAAAACAAAAAATTTACAGACATTTTAATTTTTATATTGCTACTTACAATAATTGGGATTATATTTTATACTTCGCGAAACATAAACACTATATATTTTTACGCCTATACACGACTTTTGTATATTCCTCTTGTAATTTCTGCTCTAAGGTATGATTTGAGATACAGCTTAATTATTCCTACGCTAATAAGTATAGGAGAGTACCCTTGGTCTTGCTAAGTTTTGTTGCCGCTTTGTCACAAGTCGTTCCTTATGCAAAATATCCTATTTTCGAAAGTTTGTCTACAGTCTGTTATAATTTTTTAATTTGTTTTTAATGAAAATCTAATTTTCCTTTAAGGCTTCACCTCTATAATATTTCATGAGGTGAAGAAACATGAATTTGACACTTTTTCACATGATAAATGGCTTAGCAGGCCATAATATTTTTTTGGACAAGATTATGACTTTTATTGCTGTGTATTCTCCAATTTTGTATGGGATGCTTATGTTGGTTCAGTGGTTTATAGGCGGTGATAAGGGTAAAAAGACTTCTATGAATGCCTTTTTTGCAGCTATTATTGCATTGGGCTTAAATTTAATAATTTCTACCGTCTATTTTGAACCCAGACCTTTTGTGCATCACAAAGTCAATCTTTTGGTAAAACATCCTGCAGATGCTTCTTTTCCGAGTGACCATGCGTCAGGAGGCTCGGCTTTATCTTTTACAGAGCTTATGTATGACAAAAGTATTGGCAGTATAATGATGGTTTTAACTCTATTACTTTTATTTGCAAGAATATATGTGGGAGTACATTATCCACTGGATGTCATAGCAGGCTTTATAATAGGATTTATAAGCAGTAAAATTTTAAGAGGACTTGAAGGAATACTTAGTCCTGTTGAAGGGTATATTATAAAAATATGGCATAAAATATTTGCATAAACACAGGAAAAGTCCTGTGTTTTTTATGCTATAATAATAACAACAACTTATGAGGAGGGCGGGAATGTGAAAGCAATAAATGGTGGAATAGATGAAAAACTTTTTGAAGAACTTTTAAAAATAAATAGGAGTACTAATTTTCATCAATTAATAGGGGTGCATGTAGCAGAATTAGGGAAGGGTTATGCTGTTACAAAAATGGAAATTGAAGAAAAACACTTAAATCCTCTTGGCATTGCTCACGGAGGCGTGCTTTTTTCTTTGATGGATATTACAATGGGTATGGCAGCTCGCACAGTTGGAAAGCAAGTGGTGACTCTTGAGATGAATATAAATTATGTTTCACCTGCAAATTTGGTCGACAAAGTAAAGGCGATTGGAAAAATAGTACATGCTGGCAATAAAACTACTGTTGCAGTTTGTGAGGCTTACACAGAAGAGGGGAGACTTTTGGCTGTAGCTAGAGAAACTTTTTTCAATATGTAATACATTATGTTTAAGAATTGTTTTTATGGTATAATTTTGGTAAGAATAAACATATAAAGGGGTGTTTTTTATGAATTTTGACAGTTTTTTGTATAACACAAGGCCCTTTTTAAATTACCTTTTTGACTTTTATAGCAACCTTGAAGAAAAAAGCTTGAGCAGTGTAATATACAATGCTGGTGGAGAGGATAAGGTTTCAGTTTTGGTTGTGGATATGCTAAACGGTTTTTGTAAAAGCGGTCCATTAGCTAGTCCAAGAGTGGCAGGCATAATAGAACCTATAAAGAATTTATTAAAGGCCTGCTACAGAATGGGGATAAAAAATGTGTTCTTTTTAAATGACGCTCATCCTTCAGATGCAGTTGAATTTGGAGAATTTCCACCTCACTGTGTAAAAGGCACCTATGAGAGTGAAATTATTGACGAACTGAAGGAAGTAATTGAAGGAGAACCTGTGATTGTGGAGAAAAATTCGTTGAATGTGTTTTTTGGAGGGGAATTAGAAGGCGGGAATGAGTTTTTAAAGAAAGTTGCTGAAATGATAAAGGAAGGAAAATCTACTTTTATTGTTGTAGGAGATTGTACTGATTTATGCGTTTACCAGACGGCTATGTCTATAAAAATGATTGCAAATGCCAATAATCTTAAAGTAAATGTAATTGTACCGGAAAATTGCGTTGAAACCTATGATACATCTGTAAAAACTGCCGAGTCCCTCAAGATAATGCCTCATGATGGCAATTTGATACATACCATGTTTTTGTATCACATGAAATTAAACGGTATAGAAGTTGTAAAAGAGCTTCTTGAGGAGTAATAAAATTCCATATTGACTTTAGGAAATTTTAGTATATAATATTAGTAGAGATATTAGGACGGATGTCCGAATTAATTTTGAAAGGGGTTATATATATGACAAGTTTGCTTGAAAAATCTATCAATTTTGGTTTGGGATTATTTGCATTATCGCGAGAGAAAATAGAAAAAATAGTAGAAGAACTTGTAGATAGAGGAGAAGTTGCAAGAGAAGATGCACAAAAAATGGTAAAAGACTTGGTAAAAAAAGGTGAAGAACAGAAGGAAGAATTGAGAAAAATGATTAAAGACGCAGTTGCTGAAACGTTAGGCTACATGAATATTGCCAAAAAGGAAGATATTGTTACTAGGGAAGAGATAAAGAGTATTGTTCGTGAGGAAGTCAGAAAAGTGCTGGAGGAAATGCAAAACACAGAAAAATAAGTAACTATAAAATTTTGATGACAGGTGTGAAATAATGCAACATTTAAGAAGATATAGAGAAATAATTTTTGTATTCATCAAATACGGGTTTGGTGCTATAATTGACAATATTGGAATTTTAAAACATATAAATGTAAGAAGAAAAATCTTGAAGCAAACAAATGATGAAAATATTGCGAAACTTTCCCGTGGAGAAAGATTAAGACTTGCTCTTGAAGAATTAGGACCTACTTTTATAAAAATGGGGCAGATTTTAAGCACAAGGTCTGACATTTTGCCAAAAGATGTCATAAAAGAATTGGAAAAATTACAGGACAAAGCTCCTGCTTTTTCTTTTGATGAGGTGAAATCAGTTATACAAAATGAATTTGGCGAAAGTTTGGAGGAAGCCTATGCTGAATTTGAACCTACTCCTCTAGCGGCGGCTTCTATAGCACAAGTTCACAAGGCTTTGTTGTGGTCAGGCAAAACTATTGTTGTCAAGGTTCAAAGGCCAGGGATAGAAAAAATCATAGCCCAAGATATGAGGATATTAGAAGATATAGCCAAATTTGTTGATAATCATACAAAATATGGAAAAATATACAATTTTACAAAAATGGTAGAAGACTTCAAAAAGAGATTGGAAGAGGAATTAGATTTTAGAATAGAGGGGGAAAACGCAGAAAAGTTCAAAAAGAATTTTTTAAAAGACAAAAAAGTCAAAATTCCTTCTATAATCTGGACCCATACGACAAGACGTGTATTGACGATGGAATACATTGGTGGCATTCCGTTAAATGATTTTAATGCAATTGATGAGGCTGGATTAGACCGCGGTGCAATTGCAAGAAACCTTGCAAAATCTGTATTGAATCAGATTTTAAGGGATGGTTTTTTTCATGGAGACCCTCATCCGGGAAATATTATGGTGCTAGAGGATGGGACAATAGCATTTTTAGATTTTGGAATGGTAGGTAGCTTAAGTCCAGAAAGGAAAAGACAGTTTTCTAAAATGTTGTTGGGGATTGTTTACAAAAATAGCAGGATGATTATTGAAAGCATTATAGATTTAAATGCTGTGACTCTAAATGTCAATATGAAAAAGCTAGAAAAAGACATAAATAATTTGCGAGATAGATATGTTGAAATACCGTTAGAAAAGCTCAAAGTTGGGGAAGTCCTCAATGGGATATTTGACCGTGTATTTTCGTATAATATTGTAATTCCCAATGAATTTAATATGCTGGCTAAAAGCCTTATAACGTTAGAGGGAATAGTAGAAAAGTTAGATCCCAAAATTAGCGTTTTAGAAGTGGCAAAACCAATTGCAAAGCAGTTGATACCTAAAATGTTTTCTACTCAACATATGAAAGAAGAGATAATAAATGCCACAATGGATTATAGCAGATTGATAAAGGAGTTGCCATCATTTTTATTGAATTTTTTAAGGAAAACAGCAGAAGAAAATTATGCTATAGAATTGAAAATAAGAGACCTTGAAAATTTAGAGAAACGGGTTGATAAGGTATTTAATCGGCTTTCCACCAGTATTATACTTTTGGCTTTAAGTATTGTCATTGCAGGGATTTTAATAGGGTCAGGAATGAGTGCTAATGCTGGTGCAGAAATGTATAAGCTTAATGGGATAATTTTAAAGATTGGTTTAGCGATAGCTTTTGTCATAGTTTTAGGTTTAGCAATTTCTATTTTCCGATCTGGGCGGCTTTAATAAATAAACTTCAAAAGGGGAAATCCAAGATGGAAGGAAGAAACCAATCGCAAAGAATATTAAATGCTGCATATAAGTGTATTTCAACTAAAGGATATGCTAATGTTTCCTTAAGAGACATTGCAGAGGAAGCTGGTGTTGTATTAAGCCAATTGCATTATTATTTTGGCAGTAAGGAAGGGCTTTTTACAGAGGTAATAAAGATGATGATAAATAAATATTTAAAAGAAATAAATGAAGCTTTGAGTATGGGAGAAACTGCAAAAGATAAGATGCTATCCTTAGTGAATTTTTTTAAAGACCTTTTAAAAAATAATCCAGGACTTTTTAAACTGTTGTACGATTTTACAGGTTTAGCTATGTGGTCCTCTTCTTTTAACAGTTTATTAAAAGATTTATTTAATGACTTATCTAAAATGATTGAGGAAAAAATTCTAAGTAACAGTGCTTTAGGAGAGAATTTTAGAAATTATTCTCCACGAGCAGTGGCGAGGATGATACTTGGTGCAATGTTTGGTACGGGAATTCAAGTGATTTTAGATTCTAATGAAAATGAAATTTTGGATGCGTTAAATGCCATACAAATTATCTTTGAGTAAAAATGGTGATGGGAAATGAGACCAAGAGTAGGACTTATACTGGGCGGTGGAGCAGCAAGAGGATATGCCCACTTAGGTATACTAAAAAGATTTGAAGAAGAAAATATTCCTATTGATTTTATAATAGGCATAAGTATGGGAGCGATAATAGGAGCAATCTATGCTTCAGGACATAATGTAGACAAACTTATAAGTGATGCAAAAAAGATTAATATGTTAAAATTTATAAGTTTATTGGATTTTAAAGCCTCACGAACCGGCTTAGTAAAGGGTGAAAAAATAGAGAAATATTTGCGGGGTTATGTGAAAGAAAGTTTTGAGGAACTTAATATTCCTCTATATATTGTGGCTACTGATATTCAAACAGGAAAGGGAGTAGTATTTAAAGAGGGAGACTTGATAAAAGCTATAAGGGCAAGCATTTCTATCCCTGTCTTTTTTGAACCTGTGGAGTACAATGGAACCAAGTTAGTTGATGGGTCAATTGTTGATTCTGAGGCAATAGAATTAGCAGCTAAATTGGGTGCAGACATAATTATAGAATGTGATGTGAGCTCTAGCATAGATATGGGAGTTTTTGAAAAAACCTTTTATTCTTTAGCTAATAGTGATAAGTTGCTGCCTCTAAAAAAGTATTTCAATTTAAAAAGGACAGCGCCTGAAATTATGTCCATTACAGCTACAACTATGAAGTTATTAAAAGACAGCTCTAACAAAAATTCCGAAAAAACAGAGAGGGGTAAAAGAGTCTATACAATAAAACCTAATGTTAATAATATTCGCTGGTATAGGTTTGACCAGGCGGGAAAATGCATAAATATGGGATTTGAAGCTGCCGATTCTATTGTTTGGAAAATAAAGAAAGAAATTAACATACAAAATGAATAATTTATGTCAGACTGTAGACAAAGTCATTTTTAAAAAGTCTCCGCTTTTATGCGCAAGGTGTAGTGTGTCTCATCTGCCCAAAATGAGCCTTAGACACGACTTAGATACGTGAGCCTGCACCCTAGCATAAAAGCAGGAGACTTTAAATTACATACAAAAAGGTTTGTTAACAATCTGTAATTTATGTTTATTCTTCTAGAGAATTTTTTTTCATGAATATCAAGGTAAATTTCGATAATAGTATTTATTACAATAAAGTTAACCTTTAGGATTATTTTTTTATTTTCAATTGTTAAGACTCTGCCATCAAAAATGTTTTTTATTAATATGGGGTCTATTTTTTCTACCTCTTTTCCGTATAAGCCATATAGTTTTTCTTTTACGTATTTTTCTATTTCAATAGCCAATTTATTGTCAGCATTATTTATGTGCACAATTATCTCTGTGACTACTCTTTGAGGCTTGTTTTTTAGGGATTCATTAAGTTTTGACACCTTTTCACTTAATTCAATGTTATTCATTCTATAAGCTTCTTTTTCGAAAATTAGTTTTTCAATTTTAATGCCATTTACTGCATTTACGATAGAACCTCCAATGATAAAACCAAGAATAAAAATGCAAAGATGAATATAATACTTTTTCATTTTGAATCACCAACAATAAAAGAGATGATTATAAAACCTGCATGAGAGCCTAAAAAAGCGCCAAGAATTATTAAACCTTGTTTTGCAAGCTGTGTGAATTCACCGCTTAAACCTACTTCGAAGCCCCTTATTGCAGTAAAAGAACCGCCAAGTCCTACCAGAATAGCCCATAATCGTATATCTTTTAAAATCATATTGATTATTTTGACAGGGGAGTCAAAAGTAAATACAGCTGATAAGGCACCAATAAGCGTTCCACCTATAACAACTCCCATTGATGTGAAAAAAGGAATGGAAAATACCTTTATAACTTTAAAAATCATGAGCAACACCTCATATAATTATATGCCTTGAGTTGTATCAGAAAACACAGAAAAACGGATATTTTTTTTGCTAAAGTGAGATATGTTGAATAAATATAAGGAAAAATTCAAAATATTAGGAGATATGAACGAATTTCGGGTTATATTTGGCTTTTACATATGTGATATAATAAGCAATGAAACGGTAGGAGGTTTTAATAGTCTACAAAATATTCGAAATTTTAAGACTATTTAATGCATGGGCTTATTTTTTGAGTTTTTAATCTTTATTTTTTATTTTAATAAATTAATGTGCTGCTTAAACCATTTTAAGACTAATTACAGGAGGTGCAAAGATTTCCTTTAAATAGTTTGATGGGATAAGCAGCCAATGAAGAGGTGAGATGCTGTGGAATGCCCAAATTGCAAAAGTACAAATGTGGGCAAAATAGGCAACAACCTGTATTTTTGCAGGGATTGTAATTGCGAGATAAAGATAAAAAAATGTACAGCTGTTGTGAGTATGTACGATTCGGAAGGTTGCATAAGCAAGAGATTTAAGGTTTGTTACAATGCATAAAAGAGGGGTTAATCCCCTCTATTTATTTTGTAAAAAAAAAGTGCTATTATAAAATTGCGTATAAAGTTTCATTTTGGAATGAAAACAATATATTAATGATAGACTATAAATGTAGTAATTATTTACTTTGAATTTAAGGAGTGGTACAGTGATTGAAATTATTGACAAATTGAAAGATATCATTCCTGATGGAAAAATATATTTAAATGAGCCTATGAAAAAGCACACCTCCTTTAAAATAGGAGGTCCTGCTGATGTATTGGTTATACCTCAAAATAGAGATGAATTGTTAAATGTCATATCTTTATTAAGAAAGGAAAATATACCTTTTTTTATATTAGGGAATGGAACCAATTTGTTAGTGAGTGAAAAGGGCATAAGAGGGGTTGTAATAAAGTTATCTTCCTTAAAAAATGTAATTGTAGAAGGCGATACAATAATTGTAGAATCAGGCGCACCACTTTCTTATATTGCCAATGTTGCACTTTTACATGAACTCACAGGTTTTGAGTTTGCTGGTGGTATCCCAGGGACTTTGGGTGGAGCAATAGTAATGAATGCAGGGGCGTATGGACCTGAAATGAAAGACGTGGTAGAAAAAGTAGAGGTTTTGGATGAAGAAGGTAATATATTGGTTCTTGCAAATGAGGAGATGAGGTTTTCCTACAGACATAGTATTATTCAAGAAAAGGATTGGATTGTGTTAAAAGCGTGGTTGAACTTATCAAAAGGAAAGTACGAAGAAATAAAGAGCAAAATAGAGGAATTAAATGCGAGGAGAAAAGAAAAACAGCCTTTAGAGTATCCCAGTGCCGGAAGTACTTTTAAAAGGCCACCAGGTTATTACGCTGGCAAGCTTATTGAGGAAGCGGGGCTTAAAGGGTATTCAATTGGAGGAGCAAAGGTCTCTGAAAAACACTGTGGTTTTATTATAAACACTGGCAATGCAACTTTTTACGATGTTGTAAACTTGATTGAACATGTACAAAAAGTAGTAAAAGAAAAGTTTGGAGTGGAACTTATTCCTGAGATAAAAATAGTAGGAGAGAAATAGGTGATTGAACAAATGAAAATTTTTGCTGATTATCACACTCACACTGTATACAGTCATGGGAAAGGGAGTATAGAGGACAATGTAAAAAGGGCAATAAAGTTGGGACTTAGAGAAATTGCTATTACTGACCATGGACCAGCTCACATATTTTATGGTTTAAGAAAAAAGGATTTTAAGAAAATGAGAGAAGAAATAGACAAAATTAATGAAAAATACCCTCAAATTAAAGTGCTGATGGGGGTAGAAGCAAACCTCATAAGTGTTGATGGAAGTATAGATGTTCCTGATGAGCTTATGGAATATTTAGATATTTTACTTATGGGATATCACACAGGAGTAATGCCTAAGGATTTTTATAACGGTGTGCAGTTGTTTGGTAAAAATCTGTTGAGCAAATACATTGGTTTATTAAAAGCTGAAATGAGAGAAAAAAATACACAAGCGATGATTAATGCTATAAAAAAATACAAGATTGACATAATAACACATCCCGGTGCTAAAGTAGATATTGACACGATGAGACTTGCCAAAGCAGCTAAGGAAAGGGGGACAGCTCTTGAGATTAATGCGAGCCACGGCTATATGACAGTAGAGTTTGTAAAGATAGCTAAAAGCGAAGGCTGTAAGTTTGTGATAAATAGCGATGCCCATACACCACTTAGGGTGGGAGACTTTAAAAGAGGAATAGAGATAGCAAAAGAGGCAGGACTAACAGAAGAAGATATAATAAACGCTAAGGGGTGATATTTGTGAGGTTCGTCATAATAACAGGCCTTTCTGGTGCTGGAAAAACGCAAGCGTTAAAAGCGATGGAGGATATGGGTTTTTTTTGTATAGATAATTTTCCACCTGCTTTAATACCAAAACTTGCCGATCTTTTTTATCAATCGAAAAATATAGATAAAGTAGCTCTTGGAATGGATTTAAGGGGTGGCCAATTTTTTGAAGATATCTATTCCAGCCTTGAGTTTTTGAAAAAAAACAATTACGACTACGAAATAATTTTTTTGGAAGCTTCTGATGAGGTTTTGATAAAGAGATTTAAAGAAACCAGAAGAAAGCATCCTCTCTCTGAAGAGGGGAGAATAGTTGACGGAATAAATGAGGAAAGAAAAAGGCTTGCGGAAATAAGAAAAATAGCCAATAGCATAATAGATACTTCTAATTTAACTTCTTCGCAATTAAAAGAGGAATTGTCGAATATATTTTTAAAAGGCAAAAAATTTAAAGGAATTATAATAAATATCATGTCTTTTGGATATAAATACGGAATACCTCTTGATGCAGACCTTGTATTTGATGTGAGATTTTTGCCTAATCCTTTTTATATTGAAGAGTTAAGACCTTTAACTGGAAATGATGAAAAGGTCAAAGAATATGTTATGAAATGGGAAGAAGCGAAGGAATTTTTAAAAAAACTGGGAGATATGATTGAGTTTTTAATTCCGTATTATATCAGAGAAGGAAAATCACAGCTGGTAATAGCTATTGGATGTACAGGGGGTAAACACAGGTCAGTTACCATTGCAAATGCTCTTTATGAACTTTTGAAAAGCGATGATTATTTTGTTATCATTCATCACAGAGATATAGGAGAGGAGTAAAATGAGTGCAAAGCAAAATTTTAGAGGCAGGCCTAAAATTGTTGCTATTGGTGGAGGTACAGGGCTTTCTACTATGCTAAGAGGATTAAAACTTTATACAACCAATATTACTGCGGTAGTTACAGTAGCAGATGATGGCGGCGGCTCGGGAATCCTAAGACAGGATTTAGGGATACTGCCGCCTGGAGATATAAGAAATTGTATACTGGCTTTAGCAAATACAGAGCCTACAATGGAACAACTTTTGCAGTACAGGTTTACTGAGGGAATGCTAAAGGGCCAAAATTTTGGGAATTTGTTTTTGGCAGCCATGATAGGCATTTCTAAAAATTTTGAAGAAGCTGTAAAAAAGATGAGTGATGTGCTTGCTGTATCAGGAAAAGTTATTCCTGTAACTCTTGATGATGTAAGGCTTGTAGCAGAGCTTGAAAACGGGACTATCATTAAAGGGGAATCGCAAATTCCTGTTGTACAGCAAAAAGAAAACAGTAAGATAAAGAGGATATATATTGAACCTTCTCATGCAGAGCCTTTTGAAGAAGTATTAGTGGATATATTAAATGCTGATGCCATTGTATTGGGTCCTGGAAGTTTATATACGAGTGTAATCCCTAATCTTTTGGTAGATGGAGTGTGTGGTGCTATTGAAACCTCTAGAGCGGTTAAAATTTACGCATGTAATATCATGACACAGCCGGGAGAGACTTTGGGCTATACTGCTTGTGACCATGTGAAGGCTCTTTTTGAACATGGGCTTAAATCTCTAGATTACATTATTGTCAACAACGGTGAAATTCCCCATGATTATATGGAGCGCTATATAAAAGACATGTCACAACCTGTTGAATACGATAAAAATCAGTTAGAAAGTATGGGAATTAAAGTGGTAGAGGAAAATTTAGTAGCTTTAAAAAAGGAATTTATAAGGCACGATGAGCAAAAGCTTGCAGAAGTAATTGTAAGCCTGCTTAAGTAAACGAGGAATTTTAGTCTATGTTGTACAAAAAAACATATTGACATTTGTTAAATTAAGATATACAATAATATTGAAAGCAAGCGCAAGCGATTGCAACACTGTTGCAATTGGGCGCTTTTAAAAAATACATTCTAAGAAAGCGATTACTGTAATATATTGGCAATCACTTGTAAGGGGGAAAGTGATGGGAAAGAATGTAAAGCTATTTGCGGCAATAATTTTAGTCTTTTCTTTATTGCTGACCAGTTGTGGTATTAAAGAGACTAGTTCTAATAATTCCGCTGAATCGGATGTAATATATCAGGTTATGATAGATAGGTTTTACAATGGGGATAAGTCCAACGATGACCCGGAAGTAAGTAAAGGTATGTTTGATCCAACCTATACCAATTGGAGGATGTATTGGGGTGGAGATTTAAAAGGTTTGACAGAAAAAATTCCTTATATAAAAGGGATGGGAGTAACAGCTATTTGGATTTCTCCTGTTGTAGACAACATCAACAAACCGGCAATATATAATGGCGAAATAAATGCACCTTATCACGGATATTGGGCAAGGGACTTTAAAAGAGTAGAAGAACATTTTGGTACATGGGAGGACTTTGACAATTTTGTAAAGACTGCTCACGCTAATGGGATAAAAGTTATACTAGATTTTGCTCCAAATCACACGAGTCCCGCAGATGAAAACAACACTGACTTTGCTGAAAACGGTGCCTTGTATGACAATGGGAAATTATTAGGAACTTATAGCAATGATCTTAATAAGCTTTTTCATCACAACGGCACTATTACAAATTGGAACAATTTAAAGGACTTGCAGGATAAAAATTTGTTTGACCTTGTGGACCTTGATCAAAGTAATCCTATTGTTGACAAGTATTTAAAGGATTCTATCAAGTTATGGTTTAGTCATGGAATTGATGGGGTAAGGCTAGATGCAGTAAAGCATATGCCTATGGAATGGGTAAAAAGTTTTGCTGATACCATATACGGCGTTAAAAAAGATGCTATTCTTTTTGGCGAGTGGATGTTAAACGGTCCCACTGATCCTTTGTACGGTTATAATATTCAATTTGCCAATATGAGTGGTTTTTCTGTATTGGATTTTATGCTCAACAATGCGATAAAGGATGTTTTTGAAAAAGATTATGGCTTTGACAGATTGAATGATACTATTGAAGAGACAAATAAAGATTATGATAATCCTTATAAGTTGGTTACTTTTGTGGACAATCACGATATGCCGAGGTTTTTATCAGTCAATGATGATAAGAACAAATTGCATGAAGCTATTGCGTTTATAATGACATCTCGTGGGATTCCGGCTATATATTATGGGACAGAGCAGTATTTGCATAATGACACAAATGGCGGAAATGACCCTTATAATAGGCCAATGATGGAAAAGTTTGATGAGAATACTAAGGCTTATGTTTTAATTAGAGAATTGTCAAACTTGCGCAAGGCTACACAGGCGTTACAGTATGGGAAGACTGTAGCAAGGTATGTTAGCGATGATGTTTATATCTATGAGAGGCAATATGGGAAAGACATAGTTGTAGTTGCAATAAATAAAGGAGAAGAGACTACTATAAAAAATATAGAGACTTCTCTTCGAAAAGGCAAATACAGTGATTATTTAAAGGGTTTATTAGAAGGAGTTAATTTAAAAGTTGAAAGAGGAAATAGTGAAAACAACATTTTAAGTATAACTTTACCTAAAGACAGTGTAAGCATATGGACAAATGTAAAAGTGAAATAAGATTTTGGGTTTTTCCCAAAATTATAATAAAATTAAAAATTAAGAGGAGGATTTGTATGAAGAAGTACACAAAAATAATTGCATTGCTGACTGTGATGGTATTCGTTTTGTCAGCTGCTTTAACAGGTTGTGGCGGCAGCAAGACAAGCGAAAATACTTCATCACAAGGTCAGACAGAACAAAAGAAAGAGCCTGTAGAACTTGTAGTATGGTCACACTTAACAGATCCTGAAATAGCAAAGGTTCAAGAGATTGCAAATAAGTGGGCAGAGCAAACTGGCAACAAAGTAAAAGTTTTGGCAGACCAGAGTGACTTCCAAGCTTTCTCAACAGCTGCTCAAAGTGGTAAGGGCCCAGACATCATGTTTGGTTTACCACACGATAACTTGGGTACTTTCCAAAAGGCAGGACTTTTAGCTGAAGTACCAGACGGAGTTATAAACAAAGACGACTATGTTCCAATGAGCATAAGTGCTGTATCTTACGATGGAAAAATGTATGCTGTACCAATTTCAATGGAGACTTATGCACTTTTCTACAATACAGAGAAAGTTCCAACACCACCAGCAACACTTGATGATTTAATTAAGCTGGGCAAAGAAGTAGGATTCCAATACGATGTAAATAACTTCTATTTTAGCTTTGCCTTTATATCTGCTTATGGCGGTTATGTGTTTAAGGATACAGGCGGTGGACTTGATCCAAACGATATAGGATTGAATAACGATGGTGCAAAGAAAGGCTTAGAACTTATAAAAGACTTTGTGACAAAGTATAAATTCATGCCTGCAGATATAAACGGCGATATGGCAAAAGGCAATTTCCAAAGTGGAAAAACTGGACTATATATAAGCGGTCCATGGGATGTAGATGGCTTTAAGAAAGCTAATGTTCCATTTAAAGTTGCTCCACTTCCACAAATTGATGGAAAACCCACACCTTCTTTTGCAGGTGTACAGGCTGCATTTGTAAGTGCGAATTCAAAACATCAAAAAGAAGCATGGGATTTAATGAAGTATCTTGCTGAAAATACAGGATTGCCACTGTTTGAAACAGGTAACAGAATACCGGTTCTTAACTCACTTTTGGATAATCCTGAAGTTAAGAACAATGAAATCTTGAATGCTTTTGCAGAACAAGCTAAAAATGCTATTCCAATGCCTAATATACCGCAAATGGCTGCAGTATGGGGTCCTGCTGGCAATGCATTACAGCTTATTACCTCAGGAAAGGTTCCTGTTGACAAAGCAGCAGATGAAATGGTAAATCAGATCAAACAAGGTATTGCAACGCAACAGTAACAAAAATGGGGCTTTTAGCCCCTTTTTTTAGAAAAGGAGGTTGTTGAATGAAAGGTAAAAAGACCATACGAGATAAGCTAACGCCTTATGCGTATTTATCACCTGCTATACTTTCTATGACTGTATTAAGTTTTGTGCCTATGTTGTATACTATTTATATTGCTTTTACAAATTTTAATCTATACCACTTTAATAACTATCAATTTGTAGGATTTAAAAACTTTATAGATATACTGTCAGGACCTTTTAAAGTAGTTTTTGCTCCTGTATTTGTGTGGACAGTTATTTTTGCTCTTTCAGCTACTTTATTAAGTTATATTATAGGTCTTCTCTTAGCTGTTATTTTAAACAATAGAAACATGTGGGAGACAAATTTTTATAGGGCAATATTGATTATTCCATGGGGACTTCCTGGAACAATTGCTGCACTGACATGGACGGGGCTTTTAAATCAACAATACGGCGGTATAAATTTGATACTACAGCGACTGCATTTGCCTATGATACCATGGCTTCTTGATCCATTTTGGGCAAGAGTTGCAATTATAATGGTCAGTGTGTGGATGGGTTATCCTTTTATGATGAACGCTTCTTTGGGGGCGCTTCAAGCAATACCGCCAGAGCTTTATGAAGTTGCAGACATCGACGGTGCTACATGGTTCCAAAAGCTGAGAATGATAACAGTACCAATGTTGACATCTTCTACTTTGCCACTTATTATTTCATCTTTTGCTTATAATTTCAACAACTTTGGCGCAGCGTTTTTAATTACAGGAGGAGGACCTCCAAGGACAGATACTTCTTTTGCAGGTCATACTGATTTGCTTGTAAGTTCGGCTTACAAGATGACAATGCAGTTTAACAGATATGACTTGGCGGCAGCTTTGTCTATAATTATATTCTTGATAATTGGCACATTGAGCCTTATCAATATGAAGATGACCCATGCCTTTGAGGAGGTGGATTAAAGTGGAATATGCAAGTGTTAAAATTGGTGACAAAAAAACGACTAAAAAGATTTATTATAGGGAAAAATTAAAACCTCATGAAAAAGTATCTTTATGGATTAGCCGACTTATTATATGGGCTGTAATTGCAATAATGATGTTTCCTGTAGCTTGGGTAGTAGGAGCGTCTATGGCGCCTGGAGATGCCTTTTTCTCCGGTTCAATTTTTCCACAACATATGACATTTCAAAATTATAAGGATGTGTTGCGATAGTGTCAAGATACTGTAGGATTTTTTTAAGACAACCCCTGAAACTTAGTTAATTTCATACTTCAACTTATCATGCTTTTTATATAACTTGTGCATATTTTAATGCTCTTAAAACCCTATATATTGGCGTTACTTTCCCTATATTCAAAACCGTAATATTGTTTATTTTTTCATTTGTAGACGTTTTAACTCTCCTTACCGCTTCTTTTATTTGCTTCTTCGTTAAATTATAACTCCCAGCATTGATATTCTTTTTCTTACCCCATTCTGCTTCTCTTAAGTCTCCTCCATTCTTGCTGAATACCCTTAATTTCGCCATTAACTTTAATCCTTCTCTACTCCACCCTAGTGGATTCCTGCTTAATCTGGCTGAAAATACATGGCTTATATGCCCTTCTGCACTGCACCCTATTACATCTTCGTCTTTGTTGTATATCACTATTCCTTCCCAATTGTTTAGTATGTATTTCCTTGCTTCTTTTATCTTCTCTTTCTCTCTCTCTTCCTCTGCTGCCTTTATTAGCTCATCAAATACCTTCTTCACTCCTTCTTTATTCCCTTCATTTATTGCTCTCCATATCTTATCTCTATACTTTGGCTCTTTTGATGTTGCTTTTAATACGTATTTGTTTAAATGATATCTGTCTAACACAAACCTTGATTTTAATATCCATTTTAATCCCTCTTTTATCCACGGTGCCCCATCTCCTGCTATGTATATCTTCTCTATCTTCTCTTCTTTGTAATTGTCTTCTATGTAATTTGCTACATCTATCCATATGTCTTCAGGTTTCTCTCCTACATATGCTTTGTAATGCACATTTCTCAGTACATTTCTACCATTTTTCTCTTCTTTACCTTCATGTATGTATATCAATCGCGGTGTTTCATTGCTGCCATCTTGCAAAGGCACATGGTCTTCATCTGCTTCTATGTATAATACCCTTACCTCTTTCTTCTCTTTTATTTCTCTCTTTACTTCTACTTCTCCTATTTCCCTTATTGCGTTTAATACCGTCTGTTTACTTAACTCCTCTGGACATGCTTTTTTACTACTTCTCTCATATGATTCTTCTATCGCGTTTTCTACTAACTTTATTTTTACTCCCTTCTCTATCCTATCGTGCCGTCCTATCTCTAATGCATCATCTATCAAGTATGTATATCTTCCATCCTCTCTGGATTTGTAATATGTCCTCTCATATTCTATATCCCCAAGGATTGTCGTTAATCTCTTTTTATCTTTCCTCTCTACTACCCATTTTTCTTTCCTTCTCTTATCTTCTTTTATTATCCTATCTAACTCTTCAATAATTGCTTCTATTGCCTCTCTACCTAGTTTGTCCGTCAGTTCCTTTATCCTTGCTGCAAGCTCTGTAATATTCATTCCTTTATTTAATAAATCACCAAAAATTTCTACTACTTCCTTAGTGAAATTTAGAGCATTTTGTAGTATAATATCCTCAAAGATATTTTTTTTCACAAGAGACACCCCTTTCTGTATTGTTTTGTTTTCCATAATCTATTTTATCACAGGGGTTGTCTCTTGTTTTTTATCACTTAAAAAATCCTACGATAATTTTACACTATGATGTGTTGCAAAAGACTAATTTTTTACTTTGGGTAAAAAACAGTATGATTTTAAGCGTTGGTGTAGCAACTATTCAATTATTTTTGACTGCTACGTCAGCTTATGCTTTCAGTAGAATGAAGTTTGCTGGAAGAAAAAATGGCTTAAAGACTCTCTTAATACTTCAGATGTTTCCTACGTTTATGGCATTACCTGCTATATTTGGTATAATGGCAAAATTAAACCTTCTGGATAATCTCTATGCCCTTATGCTGGTCATGGCAGGTAGCAGCGCTTTTAGTATATGGCTTTTAAAAGGCTATATTGATAGTCTTCCAAAAGAGTTGGACGAAGCTGCTTTAGTTGATGGAGCTACTCATTGGCAAATTTTCACGAAAATAATTCTTCCTTTGGCGACTCCCATGCTTGTAGTTATATTCTTATTTAGCTTTATGGGAGTATATAGTGAATTTATTTTGTCCAGTGCGGTACTAAAGTCACCTGAAAATTACACAATAGCGTTAGGGCTTCAAAGGTTTATTCAAAACCAATTTTCGGCCCACTGGACTCAATTTGCGGCAGCCTCTGTTATGGCATCTTTGCCTCTTGTAATACTCTTTATGGTATTGCAGAGGTATTTGCAAGCTGGTCTTGCAGCAGGTGCAGTAAAAGGATAAAAAATTGTTACACATGGAACAATTTGTAAATACCGGATTATTTCCGGTATTTTTATTTTGTATATAAATAAAAATTCATGGCAAAAATAAATATGTATTTGCTTTTAAAGGAGGTTAAAAATGAGCAAGACTGTAGGAATACCTAAAGGACTTTTATATTACGATTTTTATCCAATGTGGAAGACTTTTTTTGAAGGTGTGGGAGCAAAAGTAGTGGTTTCCCAGGATACAAATAAAAAAATTCTTGATGAAGGAGTAAAAAACTGTGTTGAAGATGCTTGTCTTCCTGTTAAAACTTATGTAGGACATGTGATAAATTTAAAAGAAAAAGATGTTGATTACATATTTATTCCGAGGATTGTAAGTGTAGAAAGAAAAAAATACCTTTGTTCAAAGTTTTTAGGACTGCCAGATTTTATAAAAAGCTTAATTGGTGATTTACCACCTATTATAGATATGGAAATTAATATGTATAGAGACGATACTTCCATCAAAAAAGAGGCTGCAAAAGTTGGAAGGATGTTTGAAAAAAACAAGCGACAAGCTTTAAAGGCTTATTTTAATGCTTTGGAGGAACAAAAAAAGTTTGAAAGATTATTAAAAAGAGGTTTTACTCCAATCGAAGCTATAAAAATTTGGGAGGGAAATAGGTTAACAAGAGCAAACAAAAATTATGAGATTAAGTTAGCTGTTCTTGCCCATTCTTATGATATTATGGATGAATACATAAGCATGGGAATTATAAATAAATTAAGAGATATGGGGGCAGAAATTTTTACTATGGAAATGCTGGAGACAGACGTTATATTAGAGGGGGCGTCAATGCTGTCTAAAGACATGTTTTGGTCGTATGAAAGAGATATTTTAGGAGCAGGACTGCATTTTTTAAAACAAAAGAATGTAGACGGAGTTATAATGGTTTCAGCTTTTGGCTGTGGGCCTAATTCTATGACAGAGGAATTGCTGGAGAGAATGTATAAAAGGGATAAGGAAATGCCTTTTATGTTGCTTACAATTGATGAGCATTCGGGAGAAGCGGGTATTATGACGAGGTTAGAAGCATTTATAGACCTTTTGAAATTTAAGAAAAGGGCGGTGTGCGTATGAAAATTACTTATCCTCACATGGGTTCTTTGAACATGATTTTAAAGACTATGTTTGAAGGAATTGGTGTTGAAGTTATAGAACCACCCCCTACTACCAATAAAACTTTAAGTTTAGGAGTGAGAAATTCCCATGAGTTTGCTTGTCTGCCTTTTAAAATCAATGTAGGGAATTTCATAGAGGCTCTTGACAAAGGAGCAGATACTATTATAATGTTGGGAGGTATAGGGCCTTGTAGATTTGGGTATTATGGTCATGTTCAAAAGGAGATATTAAAGGACTTAGGGTATAATTTCAACATGATCATAATTGACCCTCCTCATGGCAGGTTAATTGATTTTTTGAAGGAGTTATCATCATATTTTCCCAATGTCGATGGGAAAACAGCTTTAAAATCTTTTTTATTCGCAGTGAAAAAAATGTTGGCAGCTGACAAACTTGAAAAATTTTTATTAAAACACAGAGCTCATGAAGACAGGCGGGGCATCACAACTAAAATATATGAGGAATATATGAAAAAGTTAGATAAAGCCCAAAATGGTAAAGAGGTAGATAAAATCGTTGCTGATGCCATGAAAAAAATAAAAGAAAACGCTAATGTATACAGAAAAGTGCAGCTTAGAGTTGCATTAGTAGGAGAAATTTATATGTTACTAGAACCTTTTACAAACATGGATGTCAGTAAAGCTTTAAATGAATTAGGTGTAGAAGTTACAAAAACAGAATATTTGTCCGATTATCTAATAAATAGCGCTTTTAAATTACCTCAAAGGCTTGAATTTAAGAAAAATGGCAAAGGATATCTTGAAAGAGATATTGGAGGACATGGGCTTAATACAGTTGCAAATACGATAAAATATGCTAAACTTAATTATGACGGTGTAATTCACATACTTCCCTTTACCTGCACCCCTGAAATAGTAGCTCAAGGAATAATTGCAAAAATTAGCCGAGATTACAATATTCCAGTAATGTCTTTAGTATATGATGAAAACACTGGGCAAGCAGGTTACCAAACCCGTTTGGAAGCTTTTGTGGATTTACTATATAGAAGAAGGGTGAATGCTGTTTGATTCATCCTTTTAATTTGTTTTTATGAAAAATCATGAAGGAAAAATGTGTTTTGTGTGGAATATATATAATGGATGGTTGTAAGGGGTGATAGGTATGAATGAATTGGGAGAATTTTTAAAAAACGAGCGGCTTAAAAAGGGAATGACACTGGAGGAAATCCAGGAGATTACAAAGATCCGTACAAGGTATTTGAAGGCTATTGAAGAAGGCGATTTCAGTGTCATGCCTGCTTCTGTATATGCAAAAGGATTTGTAAAAAGTTACGCTGAAGCTTTAGGCCTTAATGGGAATGAAGTGGTTAAAAAATATGAATATTTGTTTCGTGAAAAAGAAAAGGAAGAAATTGCAGTCACCTCCACTCAGTCTTACATGAAAGAAAGGAGAGATTTTTCACAGTTTTTTTTAATATTAAAAAGAGCGATAATCTTAGTTTTAATAGTAGGGATTATAGGTTATGGCTTTTATTATGTTGTGAATCAAGTTAAAAAAGGAATTGCACCATTGCCACAACAAAAGCAATCAGAAGTTTCGACAGCTCCTGACGAAAAAACTTCTTTACCACAACAAGAGACTGCTACTCAGCAAGAGGTAAAAACAACTGTAGAAAAAGTATCTGTGACATCAAAAAAGATAGAGTATAAAGTTCTTCCGGCTTCACAAAGTTATAAAGTTGACATAAGTGTTCCCGGGCAAAAGTGCTGGTTTAGTGTAAAAGTAGATGGTTTGGTTGTTTATGAGGGACTGATGACGAATGGAATGTCCAAGACCTTTGATGTCAAAAATAGTATAGATATCTTGATGGGGTATCCTCCAGATGTTAAAATAACAGTAGACGGTGTGGAACTGCCGCGGGTAGATGTTGCGGCACCTGTTACAATAATTTTACACACATAGGAAGGGGAAAGAAATGATAAAAGAGGCGATATTTCATAAAAGCGATATACCTTACGCATATCCTTTAGATAAAAATCAACTTCGTGTAGTGTTGAGGACTGCTGTATTTGATGTAGACAGGGTATATATTTTGTACAAAGACAGATACGATTGGCTGGGAAAGTTCAAAATAAAGCCAATGGTTTTGACTCATACAAATGAACTGTTTGATTACTTTGAAACCACTTTGGAGCTGAATAAAAAGTTTGTATATTTCTTTTATCTGGTATCAGAAGATGGTGAAAAAGTATATTATACCGAAGCAGGTTTTTACAAAAAAAGGCCTAAAAATGGTTTTTGGGGATTTTTCCAATATCCTTACATACGGGAAAAAGACATTTTTTTTGCACCAGAATGGTCAAGCGATTGCATAGTGTATCAAATATTTCCGGAAAGGTTTAACAATGGGGACAAAGCAAATGACCCTGAAAATGTAAGGTCATGGGGAGAAAGGCCAACACCTGATACATTTTTTGGTGGAGACCTGCAAGGGATAATAGATAAAATAGACTACTTAAAATATTTAGGAATAAATACTATTTATCTGACTCCTATATTCTTATCACCTTCTACTCACAAATACGATACTACGGATTATTACACAATTGACCCGCATTTTGGAGATACACAAAAAGCGAGAGAGCTGGTTAAAAAGTGTCATGATAATGGAATAAGAGTGATATTTGACGCAGTTTTTAATCACTGCGGATATGATTTTTTTGCTTTTCAGGACGTCATTAAAAACGGGGAAAAATCAAAATATTGGGACTGGTTTAACATATATGAATGGCCAATAAAGACGCATCCTAAGCCTTCCTATGAGGTTTTTGCGGATACTGCTTGGAGAATGCCAAAGCTTATGACAAAAAACCCAGAAGTGCAAAAGTATTTGTTAGAAGTAGCTGAATATTGGATTAAAGAAGTAGACATAGACGGTTGGAGATTAGATGTTGCAAATGAAATAGACCATCATTTTTGGAGAAAGTTTAGAGAAGTTGTAAAAAGGGCAAAGCCAGATGCGATAATTGTGGGAGAGGTAATGCACGATGCGTCTCCGTGGCTTAGAGGGGACCAGTTTGACAGTGTCATGAACTATCCTTTTAGAAATGCAGTTGTAGACTTTTTTGCAAAAAGGAAAATTAGCGCTTCAAGGTTTAACACTATGATCACAGAACAGCTTATGAGGCATATGGAAAGTGTAAATAGGATTATGTTTAATTTGATAGGAAGTCATGATACAGAGAGATTTTTAACTTTGTGCAATGGCATGGTTGCTAGAATGAAATTAGCATTAGTGTTTCAATTTACTTTTATCGGTGTGCCTTACATTTATTATGGTGATGAAGTAGGGATGGTAGGAGGTTATGACCCTGATTGTAGAGGGTGTATGATTTGGGAAGAAGAAAAACAGAATAAGAGTATTTTTAATTTTTACAAAAAGCTCATTTCTATAAGAAGGGAAAATGAAGAGTTGAGATATGGCAGTTATACGACATTGTATGCCAGTGGAAAAGTCTTTAGTTTTAAAAGAGAATACAATGGCAAATCGATTATTGTAATAATAAATAATAGTAGCAGAGAAGAGGTAATATTTTTAGAAGGAGTGAGTGAAAAAGAAGATATTTTAGGAATGGGCAAGTTGAAGAGAAGTGGCAATATGTTGTATTTGGAACCAAACTGTGGGTATATTTTGAAGTAACCAATGCCAAGATGCATGAATAATATATATGTAGAATATTAAAGGGGAATAAAAGTTCCCCTCTATTTTTTAAAAAATAGGATTCGGGGTGATGTTATGAAAAATACATCACGGTACGGAAGGGATTATCAATATTATAAGGATTATGAAAAATTATACGGCAGCTATGATGTCATGAAACTTGTAACTTTAAAAAAGTTGGTAGAAGCCAGTGAGTATGAAGAATGGAAAGACTACAAGGAATTTAAAGAATGGTGCAATTCTGAGGAGAGGCATAATTGGAAAAATTCCCCGGAGTACATTGAATGGGAATTAAAAAGATTGTTGTAATTATTAAAAACCCCTTTGATTTGTTTATTTTTTAAAGGGTTTTTTTTGAAAGAATGTAGTATAATAAAAATAAGCCTGTTGAGGTGATGTTTTATGTCTTTTTCATCGGCTACAAAAGACGAACTGGCAAGGATTTATCCGGAGGATGAGGAAAGTAAAATAGCAGAATTAGCAGCTTTAATACGAATGATAGGTACTATTTCTATTTATGGTAATATGAAGATGTCCTTAAGTCTTACAACAGAAAATGCCTCTGTTGCAAGATTGGTTTTTAAATTGATAAAAGACTTGTTTGGCATAACTCCTGAGACAATGGTAAGAAGAAGTAGATATCTTAAAAAAAACCTAAGCTATCTTATTTTTATTCCGAACAGAGAAAACGCAGAAATGATTTTAAATAGAGTTGGTATATTGAATTATGAAAATGGTCATGTAAAATTAAGTTATGGAATAGATAAAAAAATTGTAAAAAGTATCAAAGCTAAAAAAGCCTACTTAAGAGGAGCTTTTTTAGGGGGTGGTTCGATAAGCGATCCTGAAAAAGCTTATCACATGGAATTTATTACTCACAATGTAGAGCATGGGAAGGATTTAAGCAAATTGATAAATTCTTTCCATTTAAATTCAAAGGTTATTGCAAGAAAAAATAATTATGTAGTATACTTAAAAGAAGGAGAACAGATTGTTGATGTTTTGAATATAATAGGTGCTCACAGTTCACTTTTGAATCTTGAAAACATAAGAGTTTACAAAGAAATGAGGAACAATGTAAATCGAATTGTGAATTGTGAAACTGCAAATCTTACAAAAACAATCAATGCTTCTTTAAGACAGGTAGAAAGTATAAACTATATAAAAGATTCGGTAGGGTTGGATTATCTACCCCCAAGTTTAAAAGAAATTGCTGAGCTTCGGATTAATTATCCGGATTTGAGCTTAAAAGAACTGGGACAAATGTTAGTTCCTCCTGTCGGCAAGTCAGGAGTGAATCATAGACTTAGAAAAATTGAAGAAATATCAAAGAAATTGAAAGAGAGGAGAGTTCAATAATGAAAGAAGTTACAATTGAGATTAAAAATAAGACAGGGCTTCATGCAAGACCGGCAGCATTATTTGTACAAACTGCAAGCAAGTTTTCTTCACAAATATGGGTGGAAAAAGACAACAAGAAAGTTAATGCCAAAAGCATTATGGGAATAATGTCTCTTGGTGTTTCGCAAGGCAATGTTGTTAAGTTGAGTGCCGATGGAGACGATGAAGAGGCTGCTATAAAAGCATTAGTAGACCTCATTGAATCAAAATTCGGTGAGGAATAAACAAAAAAGGTTTCTTTTTAAGAAACCTTTTTTGTATAAAGGATGATAGTTATGACAAAAAATGAAATTGTATTAGAGTATATTAAAAATTTACCAGAAGGAACAAAAATTTCTGTAAGAGGACTTGCACAAACTCTTCATATCAGTGAAGGAACAGCGTACAAAGCAATAAAAGATGCGGAAAATTTGATGCTTGTGACTACGATTCCAAGGGTAGGAACTATAAGGAGGAAACAAAAAGATAGATATTTTGACCGTCTTACATACGAAGTTGTTACAAATGTGGTGGAAGGGGTAGTTTTAGGTGGTCATGGTGGCATGGACATGGAACTTCACAAATTTTTAATCGGTGCTATGACCATTGATGAGATGGTAAAGTACATAACGCCAGGAGACCTTGTGATTTTGGGAAATAGAGAAGATGCTCAAGAGGCTGCTTTAAAAGCAGGAGCTGCTGTAATGATTACAGGAGGGTTTGATACTCTACCCCACATAAAAGAATTGGCGGATAAGCTTTCTTTGCCTCTCATTTCTACATCGTACGATACTTTTACGGTCGCGACTCTTATAAATAAAGCTATTAATGAAAGCATGACACGCAAAAAAATTCTTTATGTAAGCGATGTGATGACATATAATCCGGTTTATATGACGACACAGCAAACTGTAAGAGATTGGAAAAGATTATACGCTGAAACTAAGCATACAAGGTATCCTGTTGTGGATTCTAAAGGAATATTAGTGGGTATGGTTACTTCAAGGGATGTTGCGACAGCTTCAGATGAAGACAAAATTGGCAGTATAATGACACAAAATCCTGTTTTTGTTACTGATACTACTACTCTTTCCTACGCTGCTCATCTAATGATATGGTGGAACGTAGAAATTTTGCCAGTGACGAGAGGAAAAGAGTTAATAGGGCTTGTAAGCAGAGAAGATGTCATTAAGGCTTTACATTATATGTCTAAGCAGCCCCAAATTAGTGAAGCCATTCAAGATACTATATTTAAAGATTTTGATATGGAAAGGATAGAGAATGGGGTTAAGTTTAAAGGGAAGATTCCTTCTAACATGATAAACCAATTTGGAACGGTGAGCAGTAGCGCTTTAATGATGTTGATGTGCGAGTCTGGCATTTTTGCCATAACGCGAAATAAACGGTACGATGCTGTAGTGGATAATTTTTCTGTATACTTTATAAAGCCTATACATCCTGAGCAAGTGATTGAGGTCTTTGCAAAAGTGATAGAAGTGAGCAACAATTTTAGTAAATTGGATATACAGATTATTCACGACAAGGAAGAGATTGCAAAGGCATTGATGTCTCTGAGGTTGTTAAAAAGAATAAAGATGACTTAGGTGATAGATTATGTTTGTGCATTTACACATCCACTCTGAATACAGTTTATTAGACGGTTCTTGTAGAATCAAGGATTTGATAGCTAAGACAAAAGAATTAAACATGAAAGCCATAGCGATTACCGACCATGGTGTTATGTATGGAGCCATAGATTTTTACAAGGAAGCTGTGTCCCAAGGTATAAAGCCAATAATAGGCTGTGAAATTTATGTTGCTCCAAGAAGCATGTATGATAGAGAATACGGCATAGACAATGAAAATTATCATTTAGTTTTGTTGGCAAAAGATATGACAGGATATGAAAATCTGATGAAAATAGTTTCTGTAGCCTCAATCGAGGGATTTTATTATAAACCAAGAGTAGATAAACAGTTTTTAAAAGACCACAGTGAGGGCCTCATTGCGTTAAGTGCTTGCCTTGCCGGAGAAGTGCCTTCTCATATTTTAAGAGGTGAGTATGAAAAAGCGAAAGAGGCAGCACTTTTTTACGACTCTATTTTTGGACGAGGGAATTTTTATTTAGAACTGCAGGACCATGGAATTTTAGAGCAGCAAAAGGTAAATAAAGAGCTTATAAGACTATCCAAAGAGACAGGAATACCTTTAGTTGCTACTAATGATGTACACTATCTTGAAAAAAAAGACGCAAAAGCTCATGAAGTGCTTTTGTGCATTCAAACAGGGAAGACAATTGATGATGAAGATCGCATGTCTTTTCCAACTGATGAATTTTATTTAAAATCTCCAGAAGAGATGGAGAATCTTTTTTCTTGTTGTAAAGAGGCCATTGAAAATACTGAGAAGATTGCAGACATGTGCAATGTAGAATTTGAGTTTAATAAGACGAAATTGCCCAAATACGATTTGCCAGAAGGCGTTGATTCTTATGAATATTTAAGAAATTTGTGTTTTGAAGGTTTGAAAAGACGTTACAAAAATCCCAGTGAAGAAGCAATTGAAAGGTTAAATTATGAGCTTTCTGTAATAAACCAGATGGGATATGTGGATTATTTCCTCATAGTGTGGGACTTTATAAAGTTTGCAAAAGACAACGGGATTATGACGGGACCAGGAAGAGGTTCTGCAGCAGGAAGTCTTGTGGCTTATTGTTTAGGCATAACAAATGTGGACCCCTTAAAGTACAATTTGCTTTTTGAAAGGTTTTTAAATCCGGAAAGGGTTAGTATGCCTGATATTGATTCTGATTTTTGCTATGAGAGAAGGCAAGAAGTAATTGACTATGTTGTGAGAAAATATGGCAAAGATAACGTTGCCCAGATTATAACCTTTGGTACAATGGCAGCAAGAGCAGTTATAAGGGATGTTGGAAGGGCTTTAAATTATCCTTATGCTGAAGTAGATGCCATTGCAAAAATGATTCCTTTTGAATTAGGTATGACTATTAACAAGGCTTTGTCTTTAAACCCAGAACTTAGAGCCCTTTACGAAAAAGATGAAAGGGTTAAACAGCTTATTGATATATCTAAATCTTTAGAAGGACTTCCAAGACATGCTTCTACTCATGCGGCAGGTGTTGTGATATCTAAAGAACCTCTTGTTAAATATGTTCCTCTTCAAAAAAATGAAGATTCTATAGTGACACAGTTTCCTATGTCAGTTCTTGAGGAATTAGGACTTTTAAAAATGGATTTTTTAGGCTTAAGGACGTTGACAGTGATAAGAGATACCATTGAAATGGTCAAAAAAAATAAAGGCGTAACCATAGACCTTGATTCTATGGAATACGATGACCCTGAGGTTTACGAACTTATAGGAAGAGGGGAGACAGAAGGAGTCTTCCAGTTAGAGTCTTCAGGAATGAAACAATTTATGACAGAGTTAAAGCCTAAAAATCTTGAGGATATAATAGCAGGAATTTCTCTCTATCGTCCTGGGCCCATGGACCAAATACCGAGATATCTTGCTAACAGAAACCATCCCGAAAATATAGTTTACGACCACCCACTTCTCAAACCAATTTTAGATGTGACTTATGGATGTATGGTATATCAAGAGCAGGTAATGCAAATAGTTAGAGACCTTGCAGGTTACTCGCTTGGCAGGTCAGACCTTGTAAGGCGTGCTATGGCAAAGAAAAAAATGAATGTAATGGAAGAAGAGCGGAAGAATTTTATCTATGGCATTGTAGATGAAAATGGCAATGTCATAGTACCGGGAGCTTTGAGAAAAGGATTAGATGAACAGACTGCTAATAAACTCTTTGACGAAATGATGGAATTTGCAAACTACGCTTTTAATAAATCTCATGCTGCTGCCTATGCAGTTATAGCATATCAAACTGCTTATTTAAAAAGATATTATCCAGTGGAATTTATGGCAGCTCTTTTGAACAGTTTTGTTGATAATTTAGATAAAGTTGCATTTTATGTACAAGTATGCAAAAAAATGGGCATAGAGGTATTACCACCTGATATAAATGAAAGCTATTCTTATTTCACTGTAGTAGATGATAAGATAAGGTTTGGGCTTAGTGCAGTGAAAAACGTAGGATTAAATATGACACTGGAAATAGTGAATGAAAGAGAAAAAAATGGCAAATTTAAGTCTGTCATTGACTTTTTTGAAAGAATGCAGGACAGCCAATTAAATAAAAAAGCGATTGAAAGTTTGATAAAAGCAGGAGCATTTAGTTCTTTCGGTGTTTACAGGTCACAGCTTCTTTCGGTGTATGAGAGATTAATGGAAGATATTCGCAAAAACAAAGATAACAATCTGAGCGGTCAAATTTCTTTATTTGAGGTTGAACAACAAGGACACGTTGTAAATTTTAATCTCCCGGATATAGAGGAATTTCCTAAAAATAAGTTACTTTCAATGGAAAAAGAAACATTGGGGCTTTATATAAGTGGGCATCCTTTAGAAGAATATATAGAAGATATTCCAAAAATAACTAACCTTACCACGCTTGATTTTAAATTTACTGAAGAAGAAATTACCGAAAAGAAGATTCAGGACAATCAGGAAGTGGTGATTGTAGGAGTTGTAGCAAGTAAAAAAGTCACGTTTACTAAAAACAATAATGTCATGGCTTTTGTGACAATTGAAGACTTGTACGGGACTATTGAAGTGATAGTTTTTCCAACCGTCTATGAAAAATATGCAAGTATATTAAAAGAGGATACTCCTGTTGTTATAAAAGGAAAAGTAAGTTTTAAGGAAGAGGAAGACCCTAAAATATTGTGTGATGAAATAAAACTGCTTACTCAAGTGATAACTAAAAAACTTTATTTAAATTTAGAGGATTCTACAAAGATTGAAGTTGTTAAGCAAATATTAAAAAACAATCAAGGCAATATGCCTGTACTGCTTAGATTGAACAATCAAAAATTGTTTGCAGCCAACAGAGACCTGTGGGTGAACGGAAGTAATGAATTGTTTAAACAGTTATATGCTGTTTTAGGAAAAGAGAATGTCAAAGTAATATGATAAAAATGTTCTGTCGAAAGGGCAGATTACAAATTTTTATGTTGATAAGAGGATAAAAATAGATTAAAATATGATTTAGAAATACTAAGGAGGCCATTTTATGTGGACGGTCGTATATATGGCACATGACATGCAGACAGCAGAAAAAGTCAAAGATGTTTTAACAAAAGAGGGCTTTTTGGTAAAATTACGTCCACTTAATAAAAAGATAGATAAAAAAAGATCTTACTGTGAGGTTTTAGTACCAAGGGCGGAAGCGCCGGATGCTCAAAGCATTATTATTGAATACGGATTATGATTTTTTTTGCCCCAAAAGGGCGTTTTAACAAAAACGGGACTAGTAAAGTCCATGCGGGTTAAAATGAGGAGGTAAAGTATGAAAACAATTGGGATACTTACAAGTGGTGGAGATGCACCAGGGATGAACGCAGCCATAAGGGCTGTGGTAAGAACAGGAATTTATTATGGGCTTAAAGTAAAGGGAATCATGAGAGGATTTGCAGGTTTAGTAGAGGATGAAGTTATTGACCTAAACCTTTCTTCTGTAGGAGATATATTGCAAAAAGGCGGTACTATTTTGAGGACTGCCAGATGTGAAGAATTCAAGAAAAAAGAAGTGCGAAAAAAAGCTTATGAAACTCTTCAAAAACACGGAATAGAAGGTTTAGTAGTTATTGGAGGAGATGGGTCTTTCAGAGGAGCCCAACTTTTGAGTGAAGAGTGGAATGTAAATACTATTGGAATTCCTGGAACAATTGATAATGACATTCCTTGTACTGATTATACAATAGGTTTTGATACAGCGTGTAATACGGTTATTGATGCAATAAATAAAATAAGAGATACAGCTACTTCTCATGAAAGAGCAAATATAATAGAAGTGATGGGAAGAAATGCGGGTTACATTGCTTTGTATGCTGGTGTAGCAGGAGGAGCAGAAATGATTATACTCCCTGAGGTGGAGTGGAGCATTGATGAACTTTGCGATAAAATTACTTATGGGATAAAAAGAGGTAAACTTCATCATATAATTGTCCTTGCAGAAGGAGTTATGAGTGCTCCAGAACTTGCAAAAATGATTAAGGAGAGGTTACCTAAATTGGATTTAAGGTATACTATTTTGGGACACATTCAAAGAGGTGGAGCTCCGACAGTGATGGACAGAGTGCTGGCAAGCCAAATGGGAGCAAGAGCTGTAGAATTACTTTTGGAAAACAAGACAAAAAGGATAATAAGCATACGAAATAATCAAATTGTGGATGATGATATAGACGAAGCTCTCTCTATGAAGAAAGAGTTTAACAGAAAATTGTATGAATTGAGCAAAATTTTGTCTATATAAAAATGATTAGGGAGTGAAGATATGCGAAGAACAAAAATCGTCTGTACGATAGGACCTGCCAGTGAAGACTATAACATATTAAGAAAATTAATTGAAAAAGGTTTAAATGTCGCCCGTTTAAACTTTTCACACGGAGATTTTGAAGAGCATGGAGCAAGAATTGACAACATTAAAAAGATAAGAGAAGAGTTAAAGCTGCCTGTTGCTATTTTATTAGATACAAAAGGTCCAGAGATAAGAACAGGGAAATTTAAAAATGGTGGAGTGGAATTAAAAGAAGGACAAACCTTCATTATTACGACAAGAGAGGTATTAGGAGACGAAACCATATGCAGTGTATCATATAAGGGATTACCTCAAGATGTAGAAAGAGGTAGTCGCATTCTTATTGATGATGGATTAATTTCTTTAAAGGTCACAGATATTAAAGGGGAAGATATTATTTGTGTTGTAGAAAATTCTGGACCTGTAAAAGACCACAAGGGAGTAAATGTTCCGGGTGTAAAACTTAATCTTCCACCTTTAACTCAAAAAGACGTAGAGGATATCGAATTTGGAATAAAAAAAGGCATTGATATGATTGCAGCGTCTTTTGTTAGAAAAGCTTCAGATGTTTTGGCGATAAGGAGGCTTTTAGAAGAGAATAAAGCAGACCATATTTTGATTATTGCAAAAATAGAAAACCGTGAAGGTGTAGAAAATATAGATGAAATTATAAAAGTTTCAGATGGCATAATGGTGGCTCGTGGAGATTTAGGTGTTGAAATTCCTCTTGAAGAAATACCGATCGTTCAGAAAATGATTATAGAAAAATGCAATAAAGCAGGAAAACCAGTGATTACTGCAACTCAAATGTTGGATTCTATGATGAGAAACCCAAGGCCTACAAGGGCAGAAGTGACAGATGTAGCAAACGCTATACTTGATGGCACAGATGCTATAATGTTGTCAGGAGAGACAGCACAAGGGAAATATCCTATAGAAGCTTTTGAAACAATGGCAAAAATTGCAGAAAAAACAGAAGCATACGTTGGGTATAGAGACGTCGTAGAAAGAAATATAGATGCAAACATCTCTATTACAAATGCTATTAGTCATGCTACTTGTACTACAGCACGAGAGATAGGGGCAGCTGCTATAATAACTTGTACTACGTCAGGCTATACAGCGAGAATGGTATCAAGGTACAGACCTGCTGCTCCGATAATTGCTACTACTCCCAGTGAAATTGTTGCAAGAAAACTTTCTATAGTTTGGGGAGTATATCCATTAGTGACAGAAGAAGTGTCAACTACAGATGAGATGATAGATGTGGCTGTTCAAAGTGCTTTAAAAGCAGGTCTTATAAGAAACGGTGATATTGTTGTAATTTCAGCAGGTATTCCTGTTGCCATGACGGGTACCACAAATATGCTCAAAGTACATATAGTAGGGGATGTTCTTTTAAGAGGCATAGGAATAGGGTCTAAATCTAAAACAGGAGTCGTATGTGTAATTAACGACGGCAACAAAGATAAAGACAAATTCAGAGAAGGAGACATAATAGTGACTACAAAAACAGAGAGAGACTTTATGCCTCTTATAGAAAAAGCCTCTGCTATAATAGCAGAGGAAGGTGGCCTCACATCCCATGCAGCTATCGTAGGGTTGAACTTAGGCATTCCTGTGATTGTGGGGTGTGAAGGGGCAACTTCCAAACTAAAAGATGGTATGACTGTGACAGTTGATACTGTTAGGGGATTTGTGTATAAAGGAATTGTAAATATAAAGTAAAGACAAGAGTTTTTCTTGTCTTTGTTTTTAGAGGTGATTTATGTGTATGTATGGGATGCTGAAATAAGGGTCCGCTATGGAGAGACTGACAAAATGGGCATAGTTTACTATGCCAATTATTTCAACTGGTTTGAAATTGGAAGGACTGAATTTTTTCGCTCTTTAGGAATGTCTTACAGAAGCTTAGAAGAAAAAAATGTGATGTTGCCTGTAATTGATGCACAGTGTAAGTATTTTTCTTCGGCTTTATACGATGATCTTATAATAATACGAACCAGATTGGAATTTGTAAAAGGGACTCGCCTTAAATTTTTATATGATGTAATAAGAAAAGAGGATAATAAGCTTTTAGCGCAGGGTTATACAGAGCATCCTTTTACAAATCTTGAGAAAAAGCCTATTAACTTAAAGAAAGTGATGCCAGAAGTTTATGATATACTTATGAAATGTTGTAATTAAAATAAAATTTTAGAAAAATGGTATAAAATACTATATAGATGGCATAATAAATAATAGGGTAACCGATTTTTTTATAAACTTTTTTAAGTGTATTTTTTTTGTTTAAAATTATAACAAACGTTTGCACAATACTATCATTTGCGATAAAATAATAGTATAACGGTACAAGCGCCACAGGCACCAGGTAAAGAAGATGCTTGGGCGTCTGCGCAAAAGCAGGGCATTGGAACTGCAAATAATGATGTTTCAAAAATGACAGGGGGAAACCCCTATATTTTTTTGCTATATAACGGTATAATAATTATGGGAAAAAGGAGGCGTTTGAATTGCACGACATAAAAGTAGGAGAAAAATACGAGGTATATATTGACAATATGGCACATGAAGGGCAAGGAGTTGGAAGAATTGAAGGAGTTGCTGTATTTGTAGAAAAAGCCTTAACAGGAGAGAAAGTCATTGTCGAAATAGATAAAGTTTCTAAAAATTATGTTATAGGTCATGTAGTAGAAATATTAGAAAAGTCTCATGATAGAGTAGAGCTTTTATGTCCTTATGCAGATAAGTGCGGTGGCTGTTCTTTACAGCATTTAAGCTACGAAGGGCAGTTAAAATATAAAACACAAAAAGTCAAAGACAATTTAGAGAGAATAGGCAAAGTGTATACTAAAGTCCACGATACCATAGGGATGGAAAAGCCTCAGCGGTATAGAAATAAAGCACAATTTCCAGTTGGAATGGTTGAAGGGAAAGCTGTGACAGGTTTTTACGCTCCTCGTTCTCATAACATTGTGCCTGTGGAAAGTTGTATGATACAGCATGAGATTAGTGATGAGATTGCCAGGATTGTAAGGAATTGGATTAGAAAATACAACATATCTGTATATGACGAAAAAACAGGAAAAGGTCTGATAAGGCATATTGTCACAAGAGTTGCTTTTAAAACTGGGGAAGTTATGGCTGTTATTGTGATTAGTGGAAAGGACATACCATATAAAAAACAACTAATTGATGTTTTAAAAGAAGAGATAAAGGGGCTTAAAAGTGTAGTAGTAAATATTAATACCAAAAAAACTAATGTGATTATGGGGGAGGAAAATATAACTATTTACGGAAGCGATAACATTATTGACTATATAAAAGACATAAAATTTGAAATATCCCCTTTGTCATTTTTTCAGGTAAATCCTGTTCAAACAGAAGTCTTATACGGAAAAGCCCTTGAATATGCTGATTTAAAAGGTGAGGAGACTGTAATAGATGTGTATTGTGGTATAGGGACTATATCTTTGTTTGCAGCACAAAAGGCAGGCTTTGTCTATGGTATTGAGGCTGTCCACCAGGCAGTGGAAGACGCAAAGAGAAATGCTTACATAAATGGCATTAAAAACGTGGAATTTATTTCAGGGGATGCGGAAAAAGTAATGCCTGAGTTGGCTGATAAAGGAGTCAAAGCAGATGTAGTTATAATGGATCCTCCAAGAAAAGGATGCGACGCACCTGTTTTAGAAGCGATTATAAAAATAAATCCGAAAAAAATTGTATACGTCTCTTGTAATCCTTCCACATTAGCACGAGATTTAAGATATCTTGAAGACAATGGATACAAAACGATAGAAGTTCAGCCTGTTGATATGTTCCCTTATACGTATCATGTGGAGTGTGTAGTATTGATGTTAAAAAATAGTCTTACTTCGAATTACATCCAATGTATTAAATAGTAATGGATTGATAGAAGTTAAGAAATTGGATAAGGATACTGAAGAATTATCTTTTTAGAAAGGAATGGTGAGGGAGTATAAATGAACATATATAATTTTGAGGACTATATCAACGAAACGATTTTAGATAGAGGCTACGACTACTATATTGGAGGAAATATAATAGAAACTTATAATCAAGGAGACAATGAATATATTTTTAAAGTTCAAGGCAGCGATGACTACGAGGTTATAGTAAAATTAGATGACAATGGGGAAATTCTTTATTCAGAATGTGATTGCCCTTATGATTTTGGCCCTATATGCAAACATCAAGTGGCGGCTTTTTATAAACTACTTGAAATTTTCAATAATCAAGATTCAGGCTCAAATGTACAAAAAGGAGTTTCAAAGCAGAAAGATATAAAAGAAGTCTTAAACAATCTTTCTAAAGAAGAGCTAATAAAAATTATAGTAGATATAACAGAAGAAGATGAAACCTTGAAAAATAGACTTATTGTTAGATATTCAAGAGGTGACAGTAAACAGGAACTTATAAGGTGCAAAACCCTTATAGATTCTATTGTTAGAAAATATACAGACAGAGATGGCTTTATTTCATACAGAGAAACTTATGATTTTGTGAGTGAAATGGGAGATTTATTGGAGAAAGCTAGAGATACTGAAGATATTCTATTAGCCTTAGATATTGCTTTTTTAGTGCTTGAGGAGGCAGTTGGAGCTTTTCAATATGCAGATGATTCTGATGGAAACATAGGTTTTTTAGTATCAGAAACCATGGAAGTTATAGGAGACATAGTTGCTGGCAGTAGGGATTTAGATATAGATTTAAGAGAAAAGATATTTAATAAATTATTAGAACAAAGCGAAAACAAGATTTTTGATGGTTGGGAAAGCTATAGGATTGATATACTTTGGCTTTGTACCGAATTTGCTGACATAGAGGAACTGAGAAATAAACTGAAGATGAGAATAGAATACTTATTAGATAAGGATCCTGACAATAGCTATAAAAAATATATTGATGAAAAAATGCTTGAAATTCTTTATGTGCTAAAAGAGAAATATGGTACTAAAGAAGAAGCGGAACAATTTATAAAAGAGCATCTTGAATTTACATCTTTCAAAGAATTGTTTATTCAAAAGTATTTTAAAGAAAAGGACTACAAAAAAGTTATAGAATTAGCTTTAGAATGGGAAGAACAGGACAAACAATATGCTGGTTTAGTATCAAAGTGGAAAAAGATAAGATATGAAGCCTATAAAAAGCTTTCATTAAAAGAAGAACAGAAAAAATTAGCAAAGGAGCTTTTGTTTGACGGAAATTTTGAATACTATCGGGAACTAAAGGGATTAATTACTGGTGATAAGACGGAGTTTTATAACGATTTAAAACAAGAACTAAAAAATTATAAGGGATGGCATGGAAGAGATATTTATCTTAAGGTCATATTAGAAGAAAATGATTTAGATGAGCTTATGAAGTTTGTAAAAGAAAACCCAACAAGAATAGAAGAATATGCAGATAAGTTGAAAGATAAGTTTAAGGATGAAGTTATTGAGGTGTATAAAAAATATATAAAACTGGCTGCAAGCTCTTCATCAAAAAGAAGTGACTATCAAAAAGTATGTGAAATACTTAAAAGATATAAAAAAATAGCTGGCGAGAAAAGCCAAAAAGAAATAAAAAATGAGTTGATGAGCTTATATAAAAAGAGACCGGCATTTATTGATGAACTGAGCAAAATTAAATAAGACAAAGGCAAGACAAGAAAACGCTCTATTTTCTCGATATTTTTGCTATGATAAGCCATTTTTTGGAAGGCAGTAACAAGAATGAGAGAGAAGGGATACGTTAAAATAGAAAATTACGTTTTGTTTGTGAATTAAAAGATAGAAACCGTGGAATGATACTTCTTTTAATTAAAAAGATCAAAAATACGAAAAATGCCAGGTTTATACCACTATTAAAAGAATGGAAAACAATAGAATATAAAAAGGTTCAAGCAGAGCTTCAAAAAGCAATTGATTATTTAATGAAAGAAGGTAGGATTTAATGACAAACGAAACGTCCCTTAGTTATACAGAACTTTAAAAGTATTATTTTATACCTATATTGGAGGTGTTATTGCATAATGAAGAGTTTTTTTAAGATATTCTTAATTTTATCATTGATTATATTAACTTTTTGTGGATGTGAAAATATTAACAAGTATCAGAAGGATATATATGATGATGATTCAAAAATAGTAAATGTAGGAGATAGCTATAGCTTTTCAAAAAGGATCGAAAATAACATAAATAACAATTTAAAAATAAAATATAACGGCTTTTATGGAATGGAAACAATTTGGGATATCAAGTCAGAGGGCAATGGTGCAGTTATAATTAGATTTGATTCGCAGGTGGATAGAGGAAAATTTAAATTGGTTTTTATTACACCTGATAATGAAGTAATAAAAGTATTTGAACAAAGTGAAAAAGGAGAAAAAATTATAGAAACTAAAAAAGGTAAAAGCAGAATAAAAATTGTAGGTAATAATGCAAAAGGCCAGGTTGAAATAAATGTAGAAACTAAGGGAGATGCCTTATTAAGAAAATCAAATCAATAAAATTTTGCGTTAATTTTTATATATTATAAATAGTATTAATGATGTAATTTCTATCCCTGTCTTTAATAGTAATAATTACTATGCTTCTCTTTATAATCAAGACACACATCTTCGTTTTTTTCATTCATATATTTTTCAAATTCTTTCTTTGCTATTTGTTTTTCTCCTCCAAATAGCCCCAATATAAATTCTGTGTCGATAATTTTTTGCTTTTGTATATATTCATTATTTTGGAGGAATGATTAGAATACCCTTCTAGATATTTATATATTAGTGCTTTTGATGAATTTTTTAAATATTAAGTTAGGAGGAATTGTTAAAGATTTTATTTATCAGCTCTCTATACCTAACAGTTTTCTTGTTTTATTTACAATAGGTTACTTTTTAGATTTTAACTTAAATAAAGATGAGTTAAAAGCTTTGGGCATAGGTATGTTTGTAAAATTTTTGCCTGGTATCATTTTATTTTTATTGTTGGCATTTTTATTTGATACAAGCCAATTGATTGTAAAAATTATTGCAATTGGTTCTATACTCCCAACTCCAATGGTGGCTGTAGTATATTCTAATGAAAGAAGACTTAATCCCAACCTGGCTTCTGTTTTTATAACGATGTCAATAATTATTGGAGTTGTTTTAATGAGTATTGTTATGCTAAAATGGTAAAATTAAATACCATTAATTTCTTTTCTCTTTTTGAGTTTATTTATTTCTTTTCTAAAATAGATGTACATAGTAATGCCTTCAAATGACCATTGTATAGCTGTTACAAACCATACAGCTACAACACCTAATTTTAATATATATATGACAATGTACATTAAAGGCAGTCTTATACACCAGCTGGATATTGTAGAAATTATAAAAGGCGTTTTTGTATTTCCACTTCCTTTAAGCCCTCCTCCATATACCATTCCAATTGCCATAAAAGGCTGTTCAATTGAAGCCACCATAAGACACAGAATTCCTTCTGCAATTACTTCACTGTCATTTATAAAAGCCCTTATAAAAAGGTGGGGTATTGTTAAGAATAATATTGACATTGTAGACATAATTCCAACAGCAAAGAGGGCAGAAATTCTTGTATATCTTTTTGCACTGTCATAGTTTTTGGCGCCTACCATTTGGCCTGCCATTGTAGTTGCAGCGATTGCAAAGCCCCATCCAGGCATAAAAGATATGGATTCAATTGTTGTTGTTATTTGATTTGCTGCAAAGGCAACTGTTCCAAGATGCATTATCATAAATATAGATACAAGCCTGCTTATATCGAAAGCAGCTTCTTGGAGTGATGCAGGGAAGGAGAGTTTTAATATTTCTATAATTTTTTGTTTATTTACTTTGAAAAGAACATTAAATTTGAGTGAAAGTACCATATACCTTTTGTAATATAAAATAATAAAAATAAATCCTATTATTTGAGCTGTCATTGTGGCTATTGCTGAACCTTTTGCGCCTAAAGCAGGTAGTCCAAATCTACCAAATATCAAAATCCAATCAAGTACGATGTTAATAAATATAACAATACTTGCAGCTATCATAGGAGTTTTAGTATTTCCTTGGGCTCTTAATATAGCATTTAAAACATTCATAACCATACTAAACAAAATGCCTATTGATGATATTTTTATAAATATTTTTCCTAATATAAGTACATTACCATAAGCACCGGCTATTTTTAATAAATTTTCTGCAAAAATAAAAAGGAATATGGAAATTGAAGTAGCAACTATAATTCCTAAGAAAATTCCATGGGATGCGTATTCTTTAGCAGATTTAAAATCTTTTGCTCCAATACTTCTAGCAACATAAGAAGTTACACCTATAGAAACTCCCATTGCAATAAAAATATTAGAGAAAGTGTATATAATTTCCGAGGCAAGACCTACAGCGCTGACACTGTCTTTACCACCAAACTGCCCTACCATCATAGTATCTATTACCCACACTACCATGTATAAAAGCATTTCTCCAACTGCAGGTAATGCCAAATTAAGTATTTCTTTTATTTCTTCTTTAGTTGCCATATAACACCTCCTGTTTGTTGAAGAATTGGCGGTAGCTAAGTCATTTTACATCTAGTCTATTTACATGCAAAGAATTGTACAACTAATAGTATTATAGCACAACAGGAAAAAAGAAAGTAATGGAGTTGGAATAATATAAATTTCCCTCTTCACTTTATCAGTTCAATTTGATAAAATATGTTCTATACATAAAAAAGGTATAAAGGGGGATGCATTGTGAAGAGTATACGGATATATGACACAACATTAAGAGATGGAGTTCAAGGACAAGGTATATCTTTTACTGTGGAAGATAAATTAAAGATAGTTAAGGTTCTTGATGAGTTTGGTGTAACCTATATTGAGGCCGGTAATCCTGGGTCTAATCCTAAAGATATTGAATTTTTTGAAAGAGTTAAAAATATTAAATTAAGAAATGCTAAATTAATCGCTTTTGGCAGCACAAGAAGAGCGAATACAACTACCGAAGAGGATGCTAATGTGATTTCCCTTTTAAATGCTGACACAGAGGTAGTAACTATTTTTGGCAAGTCATGGGACTTTCAAGTTACAGAAATTTTGAAAACTACTTTAGAAGAAAACTTAAAAATGATTTATGATACAGTAAAGTTTTTTAAAGACAAAGGTAAGTCAGTTATATTTGATGCAGAGCATTTTTTTGATGGTTACAAACAAAATCCAGAGTATGCTTTAAAGACATTAGAAGTAGCATTAGAAGCGGGCGCAGACAGTGTATGCTTGTGTGATACAAAAGGCGGAGCTTTTCCTATGGAGGTTTATGAAATAACAAAAACTGTTGTGGATAAATTTAATACAGAAGTAGGAATACACTGTCATAATGATAACGGAATGGCTGTCGCAGATTCCATAATGGCAGTTGAGGCAGGTGCAATACAAGTACAAGGTACAATAAATGGTTATGGTGAAAGATGTGGCAATGCGAATTTATGTACCTTGATACCGAATTTGCAATTACTTATGGGATATAAATGTGTGCCTGATGAAAATCTAAAACAATTGACTCATTTAGCGAGGTTTGTAAGTGAAATTGCAAATGTCACTCACGATGAAAGAGCGCCTTATGTGGGGAAAAACGCTTTTTCCCACAAAGCGGGGATGCATGCTGATGCTGTAAATAAAAATACTTACTCTTATGAACTGATTGACCCATCTTTAGTGGGAAATAGCAGAACTTTTTTGATTTCTGAAGTTGCCGGAAGAGGGGCAGTTTTAAATGCTATAAACGAGATGGACCCGACAATCACAAAAGATTCACCTGAAACAAAATTGATTCTCGACAAATTAAAAGAAATGGAGTATTTGGGGTATCAATATGAAAATGCAGGAGGCTCTTTAGAACTTTTGATAAGAAAAGTCCTTGGAAGATACAAGCCGGCTTTTAATTTAAAAGAATTTAAAGTTATTGTAAATGAACCCACTGTCAATAGTGTTAATTCTTTTGCAATTATAAAGGTGGAAGTAGATGGAGTGGAAGAAATAGCTGCTGCAGATGGAGACGGCCCAGTGCATGCTCTTGATAATGCTGTAAGAAGAGTGTTGGAGAGATTTTACCCACAGATAAAAGAGATGAGGTTGACAGATTATAAAGTGAGGGTTTTGGATTCTAATTCTGCAACTGCTGCTAAAGTTAGAGTTATAATAGAGTCGACAGACGGAAAAGATTCATGGAGCACAATTGGGGTTTCTACAGATATTATTGAGGCCAGTTGGAGGGCCCTTGTTGATTCAATAGAGTACAAACTTAATAAAGAAAATTAATTCAAATGCGGAGAAATTGACATGAATTGTCATTAATGTTAAAGTAAAAATGAACATGTCAATTTCTCTTTTTTTGAAAGGAGAAATTTGAATGATAATAAGTGCAAGCAGGAGAACAGATATCCCATCTTTTTACAGTGATTGGTTTTTTAAAAGAATTGAGGAAGGCTATGTTTTGGTGAGGAATCCTTTTAATTTTCATCAAGTCAGTAAAGTTTCTTTAAAGAAAGATGCAGTAGATGGCATTGTGTTTTGGACAAAAAATCCAGAAAAAATGATACCGAAATTGCATTTGATAGAGGACTATGCTTATTATTTTTTATTTACTTTAAATCCCTATGATAAAAGAATAGAGAGGAATGTGCCAGAAAAATCACATATAATTGAAGTTTTTAAAAAGCTGTCTATCAAAATAGGGAAAGAGAGGGTAATTTGGCGTTATGACCCTATTATTTTAACTCCCGAATTTGATATAGAATACCATGTAAAAAGCTTTAAGGAAATAATGTCTAAACTTTATGGCTACACTTCAAAATGTATCATCAGTTTTGTGACCTTTTATCCTAAAGTGCGTAAGAATTTAGAAAAGATAGGGGCTTATGAGATAAATAAAGAACAGAAGTTAGAAATTGCACATAGATTTTCTGAAATAGCGAAAGAGCACTCAATCAAACTTGAGATTTGTGCTGAAGAATTGGATTTATCTTCTTATGGTGTAGAGCATGGAAGATGTATAGACCCGGATTTAATAGGGGAACTTTCAGGGAAAAAACTTGATGTGGGAAAAGATAAAAATCAGAGGAAGCTTTGTGGTTGTGCTGAAAGCGTCGATGTTGGTGCTTATGATACTTGTTTGCATGGTTGTATTTATTGCTATGCAAACAGCAATATAAGTTCTATAAAAGAAAATGCAAAGCAATATGATGTGAATTCTCCACTGTTGTGTAGCAAATTGGCTGAAAATGATGTAATAAAAGAAAGGGGAATTAAATCTTGCGCTATTAGCCAAACTTCAATTTTTGATAAATGAAAAATATGTGTATGTGAAAAACTTTTTTGTTTTAATGGTTGTATTATTAAAGGGATAGCTCCATCGCTATCCCTTATTTTTGTGCATAAAGCTCAATTATTTTTATTATAACTTCGACTGCTTTTTCCATTGCATATGTCGGTATAAATTCATATTTACCGTGAAAATTATGCCCTCCTGTGAATAAATTAGGTGTTGGAAGCCCCATGTAACTTAATCTTGCTCCATCAGTGCCTCCTCTTATAGGCACTACTTTAGGTTCAATGCCTAGTAATTTCATTGCTTCTAATGCTGTATCGACTATGTGCATATGCTTTTCAATTATTTCTCTCATATTGTAATACTGGTCTTTAAGTTCAAGCTCTATTGTGCCTTCACCGTATTTTTTATTTAATGTTTCTACAATGCTTTTTAGGTATCCTTTTTTATCTAAAAAAGTTTGTTTATCAAAATCTCTGATAATATAATACATTTTAGTTTGTTCTACATTGCCTTCAAAATTATTCAAATGATAAAAGCCTTCATATCCTTCAGTATGGGCAGGAGTTTCATGTTCAGGTAACATATTTTGGAGTTCTATTCCAATCAAAATGGAGTTTTTCATTTTACCTTTTGCGGTTCCTGGATGCACATTTCTGCCATTAATTTTGATTTTAGCACTGGCGGCATTGAAATTTTCGTACTCTATTTCTCCAATTCCACCGCCATCTACAGTATAAGCAAAGTCACAGGCAAATTTTTTTACGTCAAATTTGTCAACACCTCTTCCAATTTCTTCATCAGGGGTGAAAGCTACTTTTATATTGCCATGCTTTATTTCAGGATGATTTATTAAATATTCCATAGCTGTTATTATTTCTGCAATTCCTGCTTTATCATCAGCTCCCAAAAGAGTTGTTCCGTCTGTGGTGATTAAAGTTTTTCCTATGTAATTTTTAAGCTCTGGAAATTCAGTAGGAGATAATACTATGTTTTTTTCTTTGTTTAAGATTATATCTTTGCCATCATAATTTTCTATTATCTGAGGCTTTACGTCTTTGCCGCACATGTCAGGACTTGTGTCCATATGAGCTATAAATCCTATTGTAGGGAGTTTTTTGTCAGTATTTGAAGGAAGTAAAGCTGTAACATAACCGTTTTCATCTACATTTACCTCTTTAAGGCCTATTTCTTCAAGCTCATTTGCTAATTCTTTTGCAAATATTACTTGTCCCTCAGTGCTGGGATAAGTTGTTGAGTTTTCATCCGATGTTGTATGATATTTTACATATTTTAAAAATCTCTCCACTACTTTTGACATATTATAACCCTCTTTCATTTAAAATTTTTCCCAATGTAAAACTTCAGATAAAGCTTTTTTATATTTTGGTTGTGGCTCTTCTGCGGGATATCCTAATGATATAATAGAAATCATTCTTAAGTTGTCAGGAATGTTGAGGTATTCGTTTATTTCTTTTTCATAGGTTCTGTTATACCCAGCTACCCAACAGGAACCTATGCCGTAGGCAGTAGCTGCGAGTAATATATTTTCTGTTGCTGCTGAACCATCTTCTAAGTGATGTCTGTTATTTTTATCGCAGTAGACGATGACACAAGCTCCTGCATCTTTAATGAATTTCCCATATGTAGCTTTTTCTGCTATGAATTTAAGTCTTTCTTTGTTTGTTATAACGACGAAATGCCAAGGCTGTGCGTTATTTCCACTGGGAGCAAGCCTTGCGCAGTCTATTATGTCTTCTAATATTTCTTTTGGAATAGGTTTATCTATGTATTTCCTTATACTTCTTCTCTTTTTTAAAGCCTCTAATGCCTCCATAATTTCGCACCTCCTCTTTATATTATATCCCATAAAGTAAAAATTCCAAAAAGATTGACAAAAATTTATGGGTATGTAAAAATAAAGCTAAGTAAACTTATACATACTTTTGAAAAACTTGAACAACATAGATTTATGGTATAAAATAGTATGTAAATCAGGAATGGAGGTTTACATATGAAGAAATTGATAGGTTTTGATTATTCAAAAGCTCTGCAATTTGTAAGTGAAAAAGAAATTGAATATATGGAAAAGCATGCAAAATTATCTCTTGATATGGTGCTTAATAAAAATGCTCAAGGGAATGACTTTTTAGGATGGGTAAGTCTTCCCAAAGATTATGATAAATCAGAGTTTGAACGCATTAAAAAAGCAGCAGAGAAGATTCAATCAGATTCTGATGTGCTTGTAGTTATAGGTATAGGTGGGTCTTATTTAGGGGCAAGAGCGGCAATTGAAATGCTTTCTCATTCATTCTATAATTTATTGCCAAAAGGTAAGAGGAATACGCCGGAGATTTATTTTGCTGGAAACAGCATAAGTTCTACGTATTTAAGTGATTTACTTGAACTTATAGAAAGCAAAGATGTTTCTATAAATGTAATATCTAAATCTGGCACTACCACAGAGCCTGCGATAGCTTTTAGGGTTTTTAGAGATTTCCTTGAGAAAAAATACGGAAAAGAAGGAGCCAAATCAAGAATATATGTAACAACAGATAGAGCAAAAGGAGCTCTTAAAAAACTGGCCGACGAAGAAGGTTATGAAACTTTTGTGATTCCTGACGATGTTGGAGGAAGATACTCAGTTTTGACAGCTGTAGGCCTTCTACCAATAGCAGTAGCAGGCATTAGCATAGACGATATGATGCAGGGTGCTTACGATGCTTCAACAGTCTATACCAAAGACAACCTTAATGAAAATATAAGCATGCAGTATGCAATTTTGAGAAATATTTTGTACAGAAAAGGCAAAGCTATAGAAATACTTGTAAATTATGAGCCAAAGCTTCACTATTTCTCTGAATGGTGGAAACAGCTTTTTGGAGAAAGTGAAGGTAAAGACAATAAGGGAATTTATCCTGCTTCAGTAGATTTTACGACAGATTTGCATTCAATGGGGCAGTTTATACAAGAGGGAAGCAGAAATATTTTTGAAACAGTTTTAAATGTTGAAAAACCTGTTAAAGATATAGTTATAAATGAAGACAAGGACAATATAGATGGGCTTAACTTTTTAGCAGGAAAAACTATAGATTTTGTCAATAAAAAGGCTTTTGAAGGTACATTATTGGCTCATACAGATGGGAATGTTCCTAACCTTGTAGTAAATATCCCTGAAATATCTCCTTACTATTTTGGAAATTTGGTGTATTTCTTTGAGATGGCTTGTGCCATAAGTGGATATATAAATGGTGTCAATCCTTTTGACCAACCAGGGGTAGAGGCTTACAAGAAAAATATGTTTGCACTTTTAGGAAAACCAGGATATGAAAAAGAAAAAGAATTGTTAGAAAAAAGATTGGGAAAATAAATTAAAGGCCGGGCAATTGCGCGGCCTTTTTAAATAGGGGTTGACTTATTTTTTTGTGTACATTAAATCGTAGTATTCTTTTAACATTCTATTTGCTGAAAAAGCATCATAAGTTGTTCTTATGCTTTCTCTCATCATGTTTTCCCATTTCGCTTTATCGTTGTAGTAGGTTGGAACTACTTTATTTAAAAGGACGTCATAGAGTGCTTCAAGGTCGTGTTTGTCTAATTCTTCTATGTTGTCAGACTCAAAACCATCCCCAAATTGCCAGCCATTTACTCCGTCTATACAAGCTTCTGGCCACCATCCATCTAAAATACTTAAATTTAGCACTCCGTTCATGGCGGCTTTCATGCCGGAGGTACCACTGGCCTCTAATGGTCTTCTTGGATTGTTTAACCACACATCAGCGCCTCGAGTAAGCATTTTTCCTATTGTCATGTCGTAATCTTCTAGGAATACTACGCTTTCAGGATATTTCTTTGTCATCTCTATTAATTTTGCGACAATTTTTTTACCTACGTCATCTAATGGATGACCTTTTCCAGAGAACACCATTTGAATTTTTTTAGACCTTAGATAATCACCTATAACTTCGTCATTGGTAAATATAAGGTCGCTTCTTTTGTAAGGAGCAGCTCTCCTTGAAAAACCTATCAAAAGTTTATCAGCGTCTAATTTGACTCCTGTCCTTTGATATATAAAATCAATTAATTCTTGTTTTAAAATATTGTGAGTTTGTAGGAGTCCTTCACCTTTGTTGTAGGCTTCTATTATTCTTTTATCTACCCAAGTGTTTCTATCAATTCCGTTTGTTATTGAAATTATAGGAGCTTTGTTGTCAACATGCTGCCACATTCTGTTTGCAGTTTGACCGTGAAGTTTTGAGACACCGTTTGCAATGCGAGAAAGTCTCAAACCTGCGACTGTCATATTAAAAGGAACACCACCGATTTGAGCCATTTGCTCAATTGAAAGACCATTGTTTGCACCCATGTACATGAGAAGTTCTAAATCGTGAGATTCGTTTCCTTCTTTAACAGGGGTATGGGTTGTAAATACTACTTCTTCTCTTGTAGCTTTCCACGCCTCTTCAAAACTCATATTTTGATTTTCCATTTTCTCTCTTATAAGCTCAATGGCTGCTAATACTGCATGCCCTTCGTTAAAATGATAAACATCTACATCAATTCCCAAAGCTCTTAAAGCTCTTACTCCGCCAATGCCTAATACTATTTCCTGTGCAACTCTTTCTTCACCAAACCATCCATAAAGTTGACCTGTTATCCATCTGTCCCCATTTTCTGGTATATCTGTGTCAAGCAAATACAGAGGAGCATTGTCAAAGTTGTCTACCAACCATACTTTGCAATACACATCTCTATTTCTTATTTTTACTTTTACCTTTACTCCTGTGTCCTTTAAAAAGTCGTACTTACGTGTGTAATTGCGATAGGCATCATAAGGGTATCCGTCTTCACCGATATGTTGTTCTGTATAACCTTGTTTCCACAGTATGCCTATTCCTACTAAAGGCATACCTAATTCTTTTGCGGCTTTTAGATGGTCTCCTGCTAAAATGCCAAGACCACCTGCGTATAGTTTGAAATCTGATTGTAAGCCGTATTCCATGCAGAAATAGGCTACTCTTGGCAATTTTTCATTACTCATGATGAACCTCCTCATTTTCCAAGTGTTAAGTATATTATAATATTAAAAAAATCATTATGCAAGTGGTTGCACAAAAACAAAAAAGAAACTAATGAAAAAATCATTTTACACAATCCTTTCAAAATAAAATTTCTATAATTATAGTGTACCAAATTAGGTAAGACAGTTGCTAAAAATTTTTCTTGACAGAGAAACAAAAACATAGTATCATAAAGCTTAAATAATTTAACAATTTAATACTTTAAAATCTCTTATCGAGAGTGGTGGAGGGACTGGCCCGATGAAACCCGGCAACCGGCATTTTATATGCGTCTTGGTGCCAATTCCAGCAGCGTTTCGCTGAAAGATGAGAGAGTTTTGGTGTCTCTTCTTTTGGCGAAGAGACTTTTTTATTTTTAAAAATGGAGGCGATGTAGATGTTGAAAAATGGAAATTTGTGTACTAAACTTAAGAAAAGGAAGTTTGTTGTGACAGCAGAAATTTCTACGCCAAAAGGAGTGTACAAATGCTGTGTTAGAAATAATTTCAAGAGTTGATGATTTGGCCTGTGATTTTAAAGAAAATAAAGTACAGATGAATTAAATGGAGGTTAAAAATGTTAGACATTTTTAAAGAACTTTCAAATAGAGTGATTGTTTTTGATGGAGCAATGGGGACACAACTTCAAGAGAGGGGTTTAAAAACTGGAGAGTGTCCCGAATATATGAATATAACCCATCCAGAAGTAGTATTTGATATCCACAGGTCCTATATAGAAGCAGGAGCGGATGTGATTGAGACAAATACCTTTGGCGCTAACAGGATAAAATTAGCAAAATATGGACTGGAAAATGAGGTTTTCAATATTGTCACTCAGGCTGTCAAAATTGCCAAAGAAGCTTCCAAAGATAAACCTGTGGCACTTTCTATAGGACCTATTGGAGAACTTTTGACCCCTTATGGAGACATGACTTTTGACGAAGCTTATGATGTTTTTAAAGAAGTAGTTATAGCTGCAGAAAGAGCGGGAGCAGATATTGTTTTAATTGAAACAATGTCAGATATGCTGGAGGCAAAAGCTGCCATTCTTGCTGCTAAAGAGAATTCAAACATGAAAGTTATATGTACAATGACTTTTCAAGAAGATGCAAGGACTCTCATGGGGTCAGACCCTATAACTGTAGTAGTTAGTTTACAAGGGTTAGGATTAGATGCCATTGGCGTTAACTGCTCGACAGGCCCCGATAAAATGGTAAGTGTAGTGGAAAAAATGTCTCAAGTTTCTCGCATACCTATTATTGCACAACCTAATGCAGGTATGCCTGTCATTCGCGACGGCAAAACAGTTTACGACTTAAAACCAGAAGAATTTGCTAGTTTCTTTCCTTTACTTGTTGAAAAAGGTGCCTCTATAGTTGGGGGTTGCTGCGGTACTACTCCACAATATATAAAACTTGTTAAAGAGGCTGTAAAAGATTTAAAGCCAAAAGTCAAAGTAACCAAATTTACAGCTGTAGCTTCTAATACAAAAACAGTTTTCATAGGTGACGATTATCCTTTAAGGGTTATAGGGGAGCGTATTAATCCAACTGGGAAGAAGAAGTTGAGTGAAGCTTTTTTGGCTGGAGATGTAAGTTTAGCAGTAGAGGAAGCTATAAAACAGCAAAAATGCGGAGCGGAAATATTAGATGTAAATGTGGGGGTACCAGGAATAGATGAGGAGCAATTACTTCCCAAGGTAGTTTCTGAAATACAAAATGTAGTAAACCTTCCTCTTCAAATAGATAGCACTAATATTAAAGCTGTAGAAAAAGCTATAAGAATTTTAAGAGGTAGACCCATAATCAACTCTGTAAGTGCAAAAGAGGAAAGTTTAAAAGAAGTGCTTCCTATTGTCAAAAAATACGGAGCTTGTGTTGTAGGACTTACTGTAGGAGATAAAGGGCTTCCCAAAGATAGGCATGAAAGAATTGAAAATGCGAAAAAAATTATAAAAAAAGCGGAAGAGTATGGCATACCTAAAGAGGACATATTGATAGATTGTATTGTGCTGACGGTTTCTTCTGAGCAGGAAGCTGCAATTGAGACTTTAGAAGCGATAAAATTGGCTAAAGAAGAGTTAGGAGTAAATACTGTTGTGGGACTTAGCAATGTTTCCTTTGGTTTACCTGAAAGAAGGTTGATAAACTCTACTTTTTTAGCAATGGCAGCATCTTATGGGCTTACTACTGCTATTATAAATCCCTGCGATGAAGCCATGATGGACACTTTGAGGGCTTCAATGGTTTTACTAAATAAAGATAAAGGCAGTGTGAATTATCTGAATATATATGGGAAAAAGCAAAAAGAGGAGATCAAAGAGAAAGAACAACAAAAAATTCAAGAAGAAGATTTAAAATCAAAACTCTATATCCAGATTTTAGAAGGCAAAAAGTCAGGAGTAGAAGATATAGTAAAAAATATTTTAGAGGAGGAAGTTCAGCCTCTTTCTATAGTTGATAACATAATAATTCCTGCTTTAAAAGAAGTGGGAGATAGATATGAAAAAGGCATATATTTCTTGCCACAACTTTTGAGCTCTGCAGAAGTGGTGCAAAACGCTTTTAAGATAATAAAAGAAAAGCTTCCAAAAGGTTCAGTATCTAAAGGCAAAATAATCCTTGCAACTGTTGAAGGTGATGTCCACGACATAGGAAAAAATATAGTAAAAGTTCTTTTGGAAAATTACGGATATGATGTAATTGACTTAGGAAAGGATGTAAAAGGAGAAGTAATATTAGAGGAAGTAAAGCGAACAGGGGCACCGTTAGTAGGTCTAAGTGCTTTGATGACGACAACTTTGTTTAATATGGAGAAAATTATCAAACTGCTTAAAGCAAATACTGAGGTAAAAATAATGGTAGGCGGGGCTGTTTTGACTGAGGAATATGCTTATAAGATTGGTGCAGATTATTACGGAAAAACGGCTCAAGATGCAGTTAAAATTGCTGATAAGTTTTTCTTAAAATTATGTAAAACTTGTGGTATTTAAAGGTGGTGTAGAGGTGTCAGTAGAAGCGGTGAAAGAGTTTTTTAAAGAGAAGGGATATGATATTAAAATAAAAATTTTTGAAGATACAAGTACTGTGGAAAAAGCAGCAGAGTCTCTCGGTGTAACTCCTGGGGAAATAGCAAAGTCTATGCTATTTAGATTAAAAGATAAATATATTATGATTATAACAGCAGGAGATAAAAAAATACACAATAGAAAATTTAAAGAGACTTTTAAGACAAAAGCAAAAATGGCATCCCCGGAAGAAGTGTTAGAAGTTACAGGGCATCCTGTTGGTGGCGTTTGTCCTTATGGGCTGAAAAATCCGGTTGAAGTATATTATGATGTGTCTTTAAAAAATTATGAGGTAGTATATCCTGCTGCTGGCGACGTAAACGCTGCTGCCATCATAAAAGTCGAAGACCTTGATAAAATAGTAGAAGGAAAATGGGTAGATGTATGCCAATAGACATACATCTACTTTTTTAAAAGAATTTTTTACTTTCCATATATTCTCTTACCTGTACTAAAGTTTCTCCAAATCTTTGAAAGTGTACAATCTCTCTTTCTCTCAAAAACCTTAAAGTATCTTTTACGCAAGGGTCATCCGTTAGATTTATTAAATGTTCATAAGTTGCTCTTGCTTTTTCTTCGGCTGCCATATCTTCGTGTAAATCAGCGATTGCATCTCCTTTTGCCTGGATATAGGCGGCGGTCCACAGCATTCCAGTTGTATCTGCGTAGAACAATCCTCTGTCGTGCTCCGTGTAATATTCTCCCAATCCTTCTCTCTTTAATATTTCTACTGGTACTCCTTTTAAAAGTTTGAAAACAAGAGTTGCTATTATTTCAAGGTGTGCTAATTCTTCTGTAGCAATGTCTGTCAAAACTGCTTTTGCTTTTCCTGTAGGCATAACGAATCGCTGGGTTTGATATCTTAAGGCGGCTGCCAATTCTCCATCAGGGCCTCCATATTGGGCAATGAGGTATTTTGCCATTTTTACATCTGGTTTGCATACTTTAGCAGGATATTGTAGTTTCTTTTCATAAACCCACATAGCAAAGTCCTCCTCAATATTCTATTTCCCAAGGCCATGGGTCATCTACCCATTTCCAAGGATATTGACTTTGTGAATGACCAAAAACCATCAAAGGTCCGTAAAATTGTTCATATTGCTGTTTCGACATAGACAATTGATTAGAATAATAGTTGTAGTCTTGAAGAGCTTTTTGGTCCTCGGGATGAGTGTCTAAATATAGATTCAAATCTATGCAGGTAAACTCTATTTCCATGATTTTCTTAAGCATAGATATTTGATTGCCATCCATTTTATCACCTCATTTTTTCGCCTACATAAGGCATATCAAGTTCAGGAAAGATAGTGCCTTTTTTAATGGCTTCTTCCGGAGGATAAAGAGATACATACTTCTGTAAAGGCACATAAGCCTGTGCAAGCTTTAGAGAAGGAAAAGCATAATCCTGCACATAAGGATTATAGTCGTACATTTTTTAAACCTCCAAATCTATATATTTACTAATATAATATTCTTGTATATATGTTCGTGATACAATAAAAAAACAATCAAAAGTGTGTACAACTTTATTAAAATTATGTAAAGGTTATTTTATTTTTTGATGAAAACATTTTAGTGAATTATATTAGAATTATTGAGAAAAAAGAGGTATAATCTAAATAGCGAAGGAGGAATAAGAGTGAAAAGAAATGATATTATAACAGTTGAGATAAAAGACATGGAATTTGGTGGATTTGGGATAGGCTATTTTGAGGGGAAAAAAGTAAAAATAAAAGGAGCACTTTTGGGGCAAATAATAAAGGCAAAAGTTAAAAAAGTAAAAAAGGATATGGTAGAAGGCGAAATAGTGGAAGTAATAGAGAATTCTCCTTTGGAGAAGCAAAGCTTTTGCCCTCACTTTGGGGACTGTGGCGGCTGTACTTATCAAAATGTTAGCTATCAAGATCAACTTAAGATAAAAGAAGATATTTTGAAAAAGCTTCTTGAAAAAGAGGGAATAAGAGATTATGAATTTTTAGGGATTGTGAAAAGTCCTAAAGAGCATGGTTATAGGAATAAAATGGAATATACTTTTGGAAAAGATAAAGAAGGTAATGAGGTGTTAGGACTTCATAGAAAAGGTCGATTTTATGAGGTAATCATGACAGATAAATGTAATATTGTTGAAGATGACTTTCTCAAAGCTTTAAATCTTACTTTTGATTATGCAATAAAAAAAGGACTTCCTTTTTATGACAAAAAGACTCATGAAGGTTTTTTGAGACATTTGGTTGTGAGAAAGGCATCAAAATCAGGAGAGATTTTGTTAAACATTGTGACGACAACACAGTTGCAACATGACTTTACAGAGCTTATTGAAAGATATAAAAATGCGAATTTTGAAAGTCGGCTTGTAGGTGTACTACATACTCAAAACGATTCCTGGTCAGATGCTGTAGTATGTGAAAAGTTAAATGTGTTATATGGAAAAGATTATCTTATTGAAGAGCTTTTAGGATTAAAATTTAAAATAAGTGCATTTTCTTTTTTTCAAACTAATTCATACGGAGCAGAAAAACTTTATGAGACAGTGAGGGAATTTGCAGGAGATGTATCTGACAAAATAGTTTTTGATTTGTACTCTGGTACAGGAACCATAGGCATAATTATGGCTCCAATGGCTAAAAAGGTAATTGGGATAGAACTAGTAGAAGAAGCAGTTATGTCAGCAAGAAAAAATGCTGAGCTAAACGGCCTTGAAAATTGCACTTTTATTGCTGGCGATGTATCTCAAAAGTTAAAGGAGATAAAAGAAAAACCTGATGTAGTAATTGTAGACCCCCCAAGGTCTGGAATCAATCCAAAAGCGCTTGAAGACATTGTGAAATTTAACGCTGAAAAAATAGTGTATGTTTCGTGTAATCCCGAATCTCTTGTAAGGGATTTAAAAACCCTCAGCGAAGATGTATATAAAGTGAAAAAAGTAAAATGTGTAGACATGTTTCCTCATACCTATCATGTTGAGACGGTAGTTTTAATAGAGAGAAAGTAAGAATGAGGAGGTGAGCCGTTTGGCCAATCAGAATTTAAAAAGGATTATTTTAGAGGTTGTAAATAATCAGATTAGAGATAATAATCCACCAATTACCAAAGTGACACTGGAAAGACTAAAAAAATCGGGATATACAGAACAACAGGCAAGAGAAAAAATCGCTGCAATATTAATAGAAGAAATATACGATGTGCTAAAAAATGGTGAAGCCTACAATGAAGAACGATATGCTAAGAAACTGTCGACTTTGAAATAGATGTCATAGTAAAAAATTGACACTCATGCTATTATATTTGACATCATGGAAAGAAGAAATTATGGAGCTAAAATATCGTAGAATTCAAAAAGCTTTAAAATAAGATTTTATTGAAAAGGACATTAAAGTAATAATCAATTATATTTTAAATATAGGAAAGCCCAGAAGGATTTTTGTAAGAGATGAATATTTGCTTTATCTATTGACGGATTTATGTGAACGTGGAAAAATAGATTTACAGGTTAAAGAAAGGTTAAAAGCTATTGATAGATTTGTAGAAAGCTTTTCTGAATTTCAATTTTAATAAGAAAGCAGATAGTTTTGGGAGAATGAATTGCTATCTGCTTTTATTTATTTTCTAGGTAATATATGGTATACTTAATAGTGCAAAGTAGCGAAAAGGCAGGGATATAAAATGTATGGAGTAGTATTAGAAGGTGGAGGAGCGAGAGGGGCCTATCAAATAGGAGTTTATAAGGCACTGATAGAGGAAGGAATAGAAGTAGGAGGAATTGCAGGCACTTCTGTAGGCGCTTTAAATGGGGCTGTATTAGTGCAAGGAGATTTTGAAAAGGCTTATGAGCTATGGTATGATATTTCTTATTCCAAAGTCATAAAGGCTGAGGATGAAGAGATAGAGAAATTGAAAAAGGGTAAGCTGGAAAGAGAAGATATCCTTTTATTAGTTCAAAGATTAAAAGGCATCATTGGAGATGGAGGCTTAGATATAACTCCTTTGAGGAATTTATTACAAGAAGTTATAGATGAAGACAAGATAAGAAGGTCAGGGAAGGATTTTGGCATTGTGACAGTGTCTTTAAGTGATTTAAAGCCGCTGGAATTATACATTGAAGACATTCCTCAAGGGAAATTGGTAGATTATTTGATGGCAAGCGCTTACTTGCCTGTTTTTAAGAGGGAAAAAATTGATGGAAAAAAGTATATTGACGGAGGGATATACAACAATCTTCCTGCTAATTTGCTAATGGACAAGGGATATAAGGACTTGATAGTCATAAGGACAGGAAGCTTTGGAATCGTGAGGAAACTTGATTTTAAAGGCTTAAATGTTTTGGTCATTTCTCCAAAAGAGGATTTAGGAGGGATATTGGATTTTGATAAAAATCTTTCCAGGTATAATCTTAAATTAGGGTACTTTGATGGTCTAAAAGCTTTAAAAGGACTAAAAGGATATAAATATTATATACACCCAGAGGAAAAAGAAGAATTTTTTATAAATTATCTTTTAAACTTAGAAGGGGAGAAAATAAAAGATATAAAGGAGATTTTTAGAATCAATCAAGAAATACCTGACAAAAGGGCTTTGTTTGAATTTATAATACCAAGACTTTGTGGAATCTTGGACTTAAAAGATACTGCTGATTACGAAGAAATATTTTTAGCATTGTTAGAAAATTTAGCAGAAACCTATGATGTAGATAGGTTTAAAGTTTACACCTATGCTGAACTTATAGAAGAAATAAAGAGAAAAGTTAGAATAGAGGAAGAGGAAGAAGAGGGCAATATAATCGAGAAAATAATTAAAAAAGTGGATGTGCTTTCTTTGTTTACAAAAAGTGAAGTCATAAAAGAATTAGGTAGGATTATTTTTAGTTAAAATTATATGACAAATTTTTTTATCCCAATAATAGAGTATAATTAGTGTGAATACTAAAATATAAAACTGGAGGTAGTAAAAGTAGGGAAATAAGTGTAGAAAGAAGGAATAATGTATGATTATTCTGCTCAGCATATTGGAGTTTGGCTGTGGTTCATTGATGTTTTCATATTGGATGGGGCTTATGCTGGGAAAAAGATTAGAAGAAGTGAGGGATGGAAATCCCGGAGCTTTCAATTTAGGTCATGCAGCAGGCTTTAAAATGGAAGTCGAAAATTTAAAGGGGGCAAAGCATTAGCCACTACTTTTGGGGTGTGGAGTGCCATTACTCGTTTTAAAGCTTCTTTGACCTATGCTGTCATTTTAGGTATTTTAAAATTAGGTGAGAGGCGGTGTAATAGAGGAAAGCCTTCTATACCTGAAATAGATGCTGTATTAGACCTTGTAGGCTTTGGCATTCTAGGTGGGCTGTTGTTTTTGAGTAGTGTTGAAAGTTATTTACTTTTACTGTGGATGCTCAACTTTGCTGTGCTTTTATATAAAAGAAAGAATGATATGAATATTGTTTTAAAGGCCAAAATGGTAAAATAAAATATAATTTTAATTAAAATCAAGTTGGGAGTGTATGAGGTGGAATCTATTTATATTGCAATAACTGGATGTCAATATTATTACGGCACAAAAGTTTTGAAACCAGGCACGATTGTAAGATTAGAAAAGGATTTGTACAATGACTATGACGATGAAGCAATATCTGTTACCCTTGCCCCATTAGGACAAGTAGGATATGTAGCTAATAGTGTTGGAACTGTTCCAAGAGGTTGTTATAGTGCAGGGCGAATTTACGATAGATTTGGGAGTCATGCCTTTGCTGTGGTAAAATTTGTGACAAAGGACCTTGCCATTGCAGAATTTTTAGAAGAGGACTTTATAAAAGTTACTATAAAGTTCCGACTAAAAGAAAAAAGAAAGAAAAAGTACAAAAATAAAACTTAGATGGTGAGAAAATATGGAATACAAACAAGCATCTATATTTGATAATGAAGTGAAAAAAAATAAACCTTTGGCCGACAGGATGAGACCCAAAACTTTAGATGAGTTTGTAGGTCAAGAACATCTTTTAGGTAAAGGGAAATTACTTAGGGAATTGATTGAAAAAGACAATATTACTTCAATGATTTTGTGGGGGCCGCCAGGGGTAGGTAAAACTACCCTTGCTATGATTATAGCCAATATGACAAATTCTAAATTTGTCACCTTTAGTGCTGTTTTATCAGGAATCAAAGAGATAAAGGAGATAATGGCAAAAGCTGAATTGGATGCTATGTATGGAACTAGAACTGTTGTATTTATTGATGAAATTCATCGCTTTAATAAAGCTCAGCAAGATGCTTTTTTGCCTCATGTAGAAAAAGGAAACATAATATTAATTGGTGCAACTACAGAAAATCCTTCTTTTGAGGTAAATTCAGCGCTTTTGTCTCGTTCTAAAGTTTTTGTCATGAAACCTCTTACAGAAGAAGATTTACTTGTACTACTTAAAAGAGCTTTAAGGGATAAAGAAAGAGGTCTTGGAATGTATAATATAGAAATTAGCGGAGCTCAGCTTAAGAAGATTGCACTTTTTGCAAATGGAGATGCGAGAGTTGCTTTAAATACATTGGAGATTGCAGTTATGGCAGCAGAGGTAATTGAAGGGAAAAGAATTGTTACAGATGATATATTAGCAGATGCAATGCAAAAAAAGACTTTACTGTATGATAAAGAGGGAGAGGAGCACTATAATTTAATATCAGCTTTTCACAAATCTTTAAGAAATAGCGATTGGGATGCGGCAGTGTATTGGCTTGCAAGGATGTTAGAAGCGGGAGAAGACCCTCTCTATGTCGCAAGAAGGATGATACGCTTTGCTTCTGAAGATATTGGGCTTGCAGATCCTCAAGCTCTTGAAATGGCTGTTGCAGCATATAATGCTTGCCATTATATTGGAATGCCTGAATGTAGTGTAAATCTCGCACAGGTGGCAATATATTTAGCGTTAGCTCCTAAATCTAATGCGGTATACATGGCATATAATAAAGCTAAAAAAGATGCAGAAGAGACAATTGCTGAAAGTGTGCCTATGCATTTAAGAAATGCTCCTACAAAGCTTATGAAAGAATTAGGATATGGCAAAGGGTATAAGTATGCACACGACTTCGAAGAGAAAATAACTGATATGCAATGTCTACCGGATAATCTTAAAGACAGGAAATACTATGTACCGACGGATTCTGGTTTTGAGAAGGACATACAAAGGAGATTAGAGCAAATTAGCAACTTAAAAAATAAAGGAAAATAATTTTGAGTTGTTTAATAAAAAGGGGCAACTGCCCCTTTTTATTAAACAGCGTTTTTAGGTTCTTCACATATGATGACGCCAGGTACACATAACAAAATTATCAAAATGATGATTATAATCCAAATCCATTGGTTTTCATGATGTTTGTATTTGTCAGACATAAACTTACCTCCTTTTTAGGTTGACTTCTACTTTATAATATGAAAGATATAGTATAATGGCTACAAATTATAAAAGTCTCCTAGCAGTACGCACTGCAAGGAGATTTTATGCTTTTAAATATTTGGGCCTGATTTTTTAATTTCTTCAGTTACATCTTTGTATTTTTTAAAGTTTTCTGCAAATCTAGTTCTAAATTTTTTGCTGCTTTTTCATATGCTTCTTTATCGGTCCATGTATTTTTTGGATTTAAAATTTCAGTAGGTTAAAATTGTCTTTATAAAATCAAAAGGAAGCATATTAAATGTACGGCCTTGAAAAATTAAATATAATCAATGTTAAAAACGTTTATCGAAATCTTCCCGTCTCTAACTTGTAACTGACAATGCTTAAAATTGCAAAAAATATCTTATAAAGTTTAAAATTAACATTTACATTAAAATTCTAACATTATTCAAATAATATTTCAAGGGGTACAAAATTTTTGTTTAAGTTTTAATCGATTTGTGTCGAACTTTATGATATAATCTATTAAGCAATTTCTTATCAACTTACAAACCAATGCGCAAGGAGTGGAGCAAATGGACAAATGCTTTTGCGGGGGTAAAATAGAGATACAAAACGTAGAATATAAGTTGGTAAGAGGGAAAAGGACTATTATTATTAAAGATGTACCAGCGTATGTTTGTCAAGAGTGCGGTGCAGCCTATTATGATACTGATGTACTGGATGAAGCTTTTAAGAATAAAGATAAATACGAATATATTTCAACAAAATAGCTTATAATTAGAATTACTAAAAGGGTACAGTATATCAGGGGATAGCTTACTGTAGTTTGCTGTCAATATTTTTTTGATTAAATAGCGTGAAAGGTATACCACGTTTTCGGCATTTATTGCTATGTTTAAGTCAAAAAAAGCTGCAGCGTCATTCTCTACTCCGTCAGAAGTGGGAGTTCCTGAAATATAATCCAAAAGAAAGACAATGTATATTTCGGAGTTGCCGTCTGGCAATATTATGCTTCTTATGGAGATAATGTTTTTTACAGAAGCTTCTATAGACGTTTCTTCTTTTATTTCTCGCAGTACTGCGTCGTCTATGTTTTCACCTGGCTCTACATGACCGCCGGGTATTATCTATTTGCCTTTAAATTGACCATAAGTATGTCTGACTAATAAAACTTTGTTATCTTTTATTACAATACCGCCTACTCCTACAATTATTTGTTTCATACAATCACCGACCAATGAATGTTTTTTATAAATTGATTATACCACATAAAGCTTTGTATTGTTAAAAAATTAAAGCATTAATTTTTAATATAGAAAATGGTGAGAAAATGAGATTTGTCGTCAAAGCGCAAGAGCAAGGAATCACGTTGGAAGGATTTTTGAAAAAGAAGGGTTTTTCTAACAGGCTTATACGCATTTATAAAAGGCGAGGTGAAATATTAGTAAATAATATAAAATCCAACGTTAAAGAAGTTCTTCAACCTGGTGATATTATTGACTTGATTCTTTATGAAGAAGAATCTGACGTTAAAGCTGAAAAAATGGATTTAAACATATGTTATGAAGATGAAGATATTTTAATAATTGATAAGCCTGCAGGCATAGTTGTACATCCTACCAAAAGATACCAAAGTAGCACTCTTGCCAATGGAGTTGCGTGGTATTTTAAAGAAAAAGGTTTAAAAATGCCAATTCGACCTATAAATAGGTTGGACAAAGGAACGTCAGGATTGGTTATATTTGCTAAACGCCCTTTTATGCAGTATTACATGCAGATTGTAAAACCCATGACTAAACTTTATTTTGCAGTTGTAGAAGGTAAAATGGAAGGGCAAGGCACAATTGACCTTCCTATAGCGAGAAAGCCAGACAATGGTATTGAAAGAATGGTGTCAGAGCTGGGGGATGAAGCAATAACTAATTACAAAGTCATAAAAAGTAGTGAAAAATTTTCTCTCCTCAGACTAAACATACAGACAGGAAGAACACATCAAATAAGGGTGCACTTAAGCCATATTGGACATCCAATTGTAGGGGATACTTTGTACGGCTCTAATGATAACTACATAAAAAGGCAAGCATTACACGCTTACAGAGTTTCTTTTGTGCACCCAGTACTTGAAAGAAGTGTTTCTGTATACTCTCCTTTACCGGAAGACATAAAAAGTTTGCTAAATTTACTGTAATCCTTCCAAGTCAAAATCGGGGATATAATCTTCGCTGGCGCTTTCAATTTCTTGGATTAACCCGTTTTCAAGGCCTATGTCAAAAAAAAATTTTATAGCTTCTTTGTACTCTTTTGGAGTAATTTTTCTGTTTATCTCTGGATAATTTTCAGCTTTGTAATAGGGAGTATATTGGCTCATTAAGCTTACGTAAATTTTTTTTGGGAGATTATTTTTAATCCATAAAAGATTTTTTTTAGTATCTTCTACACATCCCGGAAGGATGAGATGCCTTATTACAAGTCCTTTTTTTAGTATCCCCTTTTTATCAAATTTCGGCATCCCTACCTGCCTATACATCTCTAATATAGCTTTTGTAGCGTATTCAAAATAATGAGGAGCTTTGGAGTATTTTTTAGCGAGATGGTCGTCATAATACTTAAGGTCTGGTAAGTATATGTCAATCAATCCTTCTAATGCCTTCAATGTCTCCACATTTTCATAAGCGTTTGTGTTATACACTATAGGTATCTTAAGACCTTCTTTTTTTGCTAATAAAATTGCTTCTTTTATTTGAAATGCGTGAATAGTGGGAGTAACAAGGTTTATGTTATGAGCACCTTGCTTTTGTAGCTTTAAAAAGACTTGTGCTAATTCTTCAATGGTTAAGGGTTTTCCAAAATCGTATTGACTTATTTCATAATTTTGACAAAATACGCATTTTAGGTTGCAACCAGTGAAAAACACTGTTCCAGAACCTCTTGTCCCACTTATAAAAGGCTCTTCCCAGTGATGTAAATATGCTTTTGCTACTTTTACTTGCCATGACATGTTGCAAAATCCCTTTGATTTTGACCTGTCTACATTGCAATTTCTTGGACATATATTGCATTTAACTGCATGTTCCATAAAAACTTCCTCCAATCGATATGATTATATCACAATATTTGCATTTACCAGAAGGATTAATGTTTTTTCTGTTTCCCATATTTTTACCCTTGAAATTAAAGTATATTTATTATAAACTATGATTGAAAACGAAATACTAAATGAAATCCTGGGAAGTTTGTATTAGGCTAATTTGTTTTCAACCAACGCAACTTATACGGGAATCCGGGTTCATCTGTGGAAGAAATGCCTGCTTAGACAGGACTTCGGAAGCAGGTGACAGGATACCCACCTGCGAGAGCGGGTATGAAAACATAGCCTTACGGCTTCATGGGATAAGTTTGTAGCTCCTGCATTGGCAGGAGCTTTTAATTTTTTCTTGTATTGGTGTATAATCTTATTGGGGTGATATTTATGAAAATTGTCATTACAGGTAATATCTATGAATACCCTGAAGGTACAAAACTGGAGGATATTGCTAAAGATTTCGAAAGTATCTATAATGGAATAATAGTTGCTGCAAAAGTGGATAATGAGTTAGTTGACTTAAATCATATAATTTCAAGAGATTGCACAGTAGATTTTGTAGATACCACAGTAGAGGAAGGTACAAGGATATACAGAAGGAGTTTGACTTTTGTTTTTATTAAAGCTGTAAAAGAGTTACTTCCTGGTGCTACTGTTACCATAGAACATTCGCTGGGGAAAGGTTTATACTGCGAGATACATGGTTATTCCATAAACAATAGAATTGTTTCTATGATCAAAAAACGGATGGAAGAAATAATAGAAAAAGATCTCAAAATAGAGAGAAAAATGTTACCCAGAGAAGAGGCTATAAATCTATTTGAAAAAGAGGGATTGACAGAAAAAGTTAAACTGTTTAAAGATATTGACAAAGAAAAAATACCTGTTTATTATTGTGATGGAACTGTAGACTTTTTCTATAGTTCTTGCGTGCCCTCTACAGGTTATCTAAAAATATTTGATATACGATTTTATTTTCCGGGTGTTATTTTAATTGCTCCAGATGTATATAATCCTCGTTCTTTACCTGTATTTGTTGATGTTCCAAAACTCGCTTCGATTTTTAAAGAAACAGAAGATTGGGCAAGTATTTTAAACATAAGTTATGTTTCTTCTTTGAACGACATGATAAAACAAGGAAAAGGTAGAGATTTAATATTGGTTTCTGAGGCATTTCATGAGAAGAAAATATCCAAAATTGCAGATTATATAACTTCAAACAAAATGATAAAAGTCGTGCTTATCGCCGGTCCATCTTCTTCAGGAAAAACTTCTTTTATTCACAGACTTAGTGTTCAGCTGAGGGTAAACGGGCTGAGGCCTTTTCCGATATCATTAGACAATTATTTTGTACCGCGAGAACTTACTCCAAAAGATGAGTTTGGAAATTACGACTTTGAATCAATTGACGCTTTAGACCTTGCTCTTTTTAATGAACACCTTATAAAACTTATCCAAGGAGAAGAAGTTGAAATCCCGATTTTTAATTTTAAAACAGGTGAAAGAGAACCAAAGGGTAGAAGAGTAAAGTTAGAGAAAAACCAAATTATTTTGTTGGAAGGCATACATGGGCTTAATGAAAAACTGACATTGCAAATACCTAAGGATAATAAATACAAAATATATGTGAGTGCTATTACACAATTAAACCTTGATGAGCACAACAGGATATCTACTACTCAGACAAGGTTAATACGACGTATGGTAAGAGATAGCAAATTCCGTTCCAGTGATGCGGCAGAAACAATAAATATGTGGCCTTTAGTAAGAAGAGGGGAAGAGAAATGGATTTTCCCATATCAAGAGCAGGCGGATGTTATGTTTAATTCTTTCCTCCCTTATGAGCTGCCTGTGTTAAAAAAATATGCGGAGCCGTTACTTAAGAAAGTTTCCCGAAACGATCCTGCTTATTCTATCGCTAAAGAAATATTGGAATTTTTAAGCTATTTCCTCCCATTAGAAGACGAGTTAGCAATACCTCCTAATTCTATTATAAAAGAATTTATAGGCGGCAGTTGTCTTGATGTGTGAGTCATATTAAATTCTTTCCTTCTCAACTGACTTATTGCAGAATACTTTTAATATTGACAATATCACAGAATAATAACATTTGTAAAATAGTATTATTGACAACATATTTGCAAAATGGTATGTTTTATTTAGAATAAAATTTAATAACAAACGAATACAGGTGCCCAATTTTGGCTTCAAAATTGGGTTAAAAGGGAAGCAGGTGAAAGTCCTGCACGGTCCCGCCACTGTGATGGTGAGCTCTTTACATTATGCCACTGTCCGTCACTTAGCGGAGCACGAATTTAACAAATTATATTTCGTATAAAAACATGCTCCGCTGAGTGACGGATGGGAAGGCGTAAAGAGCGATGAACCTAAGTCAGGAGACCTGCCTGTATTTGTGTTACACTTACTCTACGGTCGATAGAGGGGGTGTTAGAAAGGGATACATATGTGTTTTTTAACCTCTTAACACCGTTGGTAAGTTAAGAGGTTTTATTTTTGCTTAAATTTTTTATATTAGCTAATTGCAAAATGAAACAAATATTGGGGTAAAAAAGCACCGTTATTGGAGCCTGAGATAGCAAAATTGACAAAGGATATAAACAAGCAGTTGAATAGGCTTATTTTCTTCAAAAAAAGATTGGACATTATATCTGAAAGTGATAGTTATTTAGTTTTGCTTTTCATAGGATTTCCTCCATTTTGTTTTTGAGTTTAATCGATATAAGAATTCGACAAAAGTGAAGGAATTCCTTTAAAAATATATAGCAGAACTCCTTAATTTGCGAGGTTTTTGGGCTTTTGCAATAACCTAAAATTAAAAATTTTAAGGGAGGGTTTTTATAATGAAAAAGAAGATTTGCTTTTTGATGATTTTTGTTTTACTGATGTCTTTGTTGCCTGCTTTTGGACTTGCCAATCCGGTTAAGGCTCAGGAAACACAGGTTTATTTAAATGGTGTAAAGATAAATACAGGAGATGTTTTACCCTTTATAGAAAATGGACGAACGATGGTGCCTGTAAGGCTCTTTTCTGAAAACCTCGGTGCAGATGTAAAATGGGATGATGCTACACAGGCTGTGACAATACAGGGTGAGGATGTCAGTGTAAAATTAACCATTGGTAAAAAGGAAGCTGTTGTAAACGGAAAAAACAAAACTCTTGATGTTGCACCTATAGTTTTATCAGGCAGGACAATAGTTCCTTTAAGATTTATAGCGGAAGCTTTTGGTGCTGATGTAAAGTGGGATAAAGAAACATCTAGGGCAGTAGTAGTTTGGAATATAAAAATCAAGGATTCCACGGGGAATGACGTAACAGTACCTGCTGGATTGAACAGGTTAGTCATTCTTAATGCCAATGCAGCAGAGGCTCTTCGTATTTTGCAGATTCCAGATGATTTTATCATAGGTGTAAGTGATTCTACATCATCATATTCTCCTTATCTTGGCTTAGATAACAAACCAAGTGTTGGAGGTGCTTTTAAGCCCAGTTTAGAAAAGATTATGGAGCTAAAACCACAGGCAGTAATTGCTTACGGTAAGTATCCTGATAAAACATTGGAAGAGAAGTTGGAGCCTGCAGGTATAAAGGTTATAAGGCTTGACTTTTTTAAACCAGAAACATATAATAATGACCTTAAAACATTGGCTAAAATATTTGGAAGGGTAAAGACAGCTGATGAGTTTATGCAATGGAAGGCAAATGCAACAGCCATTGTAGCTGACAGAATAAAGAGTTTAAATGCAGAAGATAAGTTTAAGGTGTTTGGAATGGACATTGGAATGGGTAATAATTCCCTGACGGCAACCACATGGACAATATATGGTCAAAATACTTCTGTTCATCAAGGATTAGAAGCAGCTGGTGGAATCAATGTTGCTCGCGATATGAAGGATTATCCTAAAGTAAACCCAGAATGGGTTTTAGAAAAAAATCCTGATAAAATAGTTCTAAGTGCTTATGAAAAAGATGTGCTTGGATATACTGTAAAAGACAATACGAATGTTGTAAAATTAAGAGATAGTGCCATAACTAATCCTGTTATAAGTAAAACCAATGCTGGTAAAAATAAGCAGGTTTATATTATTGAGAAGCACTTACTTGGAGGAGATAAAACATATCTTGGGACGTTATATCTTGCTAAATGGTTTTATCCTGAGCGCTTTAAAGATGTCAACCCCAATCAGGTTTTAAAGGAGTATTTTGAAAAATGGCTGGGGATACCTATGAAAGGTATATGGGCTTATCCAGAGCCATAAAACTGCAACGCTGAGATGAAAGTATCTCGTGCCTAAATATCGAAAGGGTTTATTAAAATTACTACTATTGTGTTTGATAACATGGATTTTTAGCTGTTTTGGGTTGCAAGTGGCATCGGGTGCAGGAGGTAATTTTCCTACACCCGATGAATATAGTTCAGGCTGTCATTTGCCTCAAGTAAAAGCCGCAGCTTTTAGACAGATTTGGGCTTTGCGTATCAGTAGAGGGGATAGACGATCCATTAGCCCGTGTAGAGATAGAAAATAAGGAAGGAAATCTCTTAAAGAACATGATAAGAGCTTTTGAGGAGGTTATAGCAAAAGCAACAGATAAAAGACGAAATTAAAAGATGAAAGGGAGGATCTCAGGTGGCGACAAAAATACTGTTTTATACTGCTATTGACACAGAACTGATAAATGTCAGTAATGCTGTAAGGAATATTTATTCAAAATATGGTCCTATTGTTAATATGGCTGCGAGAAGTAAAAGAGATGTAGAGGGTTTAAAAAAGGAAGAGGAACTCATAGAGCTTGCATTGAGTTCAGATATGATAATAATTCATCTCATGGGGGGAACAGATTCTTTACCTGCCGTTGATAAGATTAGCAAGCTTTCTAAAGAGAAGGGCATAGGAATAGCAGTTTTGCCTTGTTCCGGGGAAGACTATCAGGAGCTTTATAAAATGAGCACGTTAAGTGAAAAAGAATACTTTACAGTTTATCGTTATATAAGTTATGGAGGGATTTCTAATTTTGAAAACCTTTTTCTTTGGATTTCCAATAGATTTTCAAAGACCAGTTTTTCTGTTATAGAACCTGAACCTCTTCCATGGGAAGGCATATACCATCCGGATTATAGCGATAAAATTGAAGCTAAGTCTTTTATACAGGAAAGATTAAAGGAGAAAAAGCCAGTCATAGGGATTATCTTTTATCAAAGTTATTGGAATGCAGGTAATATAGAATTTATAAACGATTTAATAAGAGAAATTGAAAATCTTGGAGGTACATCTATTCCTGTGTTTTTAAATACTTCAAAAAATGATGGATTTGGCAGTAAGGGAATTGAATGGGTAATTGATAATTACTTTATGCAAAATGGTATAGCAGTAGTTGATGCTGTCATAAACACCCTTATGTTTTCTCAAACCGTTGCCACACCTACATTTAGCAGGGTATTAGAGGGAAATTTTTACAAAAGACTTGGTAAACCTATTATAAAAGCTATTCTTGCTCTAACACCTTTTAAAGATTGGAAAGAAGGCGTACAAGGTCTTGGGCCTCTGGATGTAGTTATGAGCATGGCACTTCCCGAATTTGACGGTGACATTATCACAGTTCCTATTGCAACAAGGGAAGAACTTGAAAGGGATCCTTTGACAGGAGCAGTTGTGACAAAATATGTCCCTATAAAGGATAGAATTAAAAAGGTTGCTTCTCTTTCACTCAATTGGGCTAAATTAAAGTACAAACCTAACTGTGATAAAAAAGTTGCCATCATCTTTCATAATTATCCCCCAAGAAATGACAGGATTGGATGTGCTTTTGGACTTGATTCACCTGTCAGTGTGCACAAGTTGCTTACAGAAATGAAAAATAAAGGATATAAGATAGAAAATCTTCCTGAAAGCGGAAAAGAATTAATGGAAAGAATGCTTTCGGGTCTGACAAATGAAAGGGGATGGCTGAGCCCGGAAGAGATGAATAAAAGAGCTGTGGGGAAAGTGCATAATAAGGAATATGAAACTTGGTATTCTAATTTTCCTTTAGTGTCACAACAACAATTGGAAAAAAGTTGGGGTAAACCACCCGGGGAGATTTTTTCCTGTGGCGAACATCTCTTGATTCCAGGTATATTATTAGGAAATGTTTTCATAGGAGTTCAGCCTACCCGCGGCTTTTTTGAGGATCCTGCAAGTATCTATCATAGCCCTGATTTGCCTCCACCACATCATTATCTCGCATATTACAGATGGATCAGGGATGTTTTCAAAGCCGATATTGTTTATCATATTGGAAAGCATGGTTCCTTAGAATGGCTTCCTGGTAAGGGAAACGGTCTTTCAGAGGAATGTTATCCAGACCTTGTTCTTATGGACCTTCCTAACGTCTATCCTTATATTATAAATAATCCAGGAGAAGGAACACAGGCTAAACGCCGCTCTCATGCCTGCATCATTGACCATCTTATACCTGTGATGACCAGAGCGGACACTTATGAAGAAATGGCTGATGTGGAAGTACTTATCAAAGAATACAATGAAGCTAAAAATATGGATAGTGGTAAGCTGCCGATTCTGCGCAGCCTTATATGGGAAAAAGTGGAGGATTTAAAGCTTGATAGTGATTTAAAGATAACAAAGGAAGAAGCGGAAAAAGACTGGGAGGAATTTTTGGAAAAGATTCATTCCTATCTTTATGAGATAAAGGATTGCTTAATCCGAGATGGATTACATATACTGGGGCAGCCACCTGAAGGAGAACAGCTTATAGAGATGATTTTAGCCCTAACGCGCCTTTCTAATGGGGAAGTTCCATCTTTAAGGGAGGCTTTGGCAGAAACCTTAGGATATAATTATGAAGAATTAATAAAGAACCCCGGGTTTTATTCTGTTGAGTTGTCCTGCACATATGCAGAAGTACTGGACATGATTGAGGAAAAGAGTAAAATGCTGGTAAAGACTTTTTGTGAGGAGGGTTTTGAGAGGGAAAAGATTAAAGATATTTCCATGAATATACTTGGAAAAAACACAGAAAAATTAACGAAGATATTAGAGTTTATAAGCGAAAAGGTTGTACCGGCTCTTAAAGGTACGACGCAGGAGATTGAAAATTGTATTAAAGCCCTTGAAGGTAATTTTGTACCTCCAGGACCTTCTGGTGCTCCAACCCGGGGAATGGTGGATATTCTTCCTACTGGGCGAAATTTCTACTCTATAGACCCTCAGGCAGTGCCTACTCGTTCATCATGGAAAATAGGAGTAGAACTTGCAAACTCACTGTTACAAAAACATAAGGAAGAAACTAATTCTTATCCTGAGATGGTTGGGATTGTAGTATGGTGCACTTCCAACATGCGAACAGGAGGAGACGATATAGCAGAGGCTCTTTATCTCATGGGAGTAAAACCTATATGGGATGAAAAAAGTGGAAGAGTCAAAGGTTTATCTGTCATTCCCCTTGAAGAACTTGGAAGACCTCGAATTGATGTTACCTTCAGGGTAAGTGGTATGTTCAGAGATGCTATGTTGAATGTGATACACCTTTTAGATAAAGCAGTGGAGATGGTAGCATCCCTTGATGAGCCGGATGATATGAATTATATATCAAAACATGTAAGAGAAGAAATTAAAGAAAAGGTTTCAAAAGGAGTGAATCCAGTTAAGGCAAGAGAAGAAGCTTTGTGGCGCATATTCAGCGATAAGCCGGGAACTTACGGAGCGGGTGTGAGTGACCTCGTTACATCTAAAAATTGGAAAGACGAAAAGGATTTATGTAATGTATATGTTACATGGGGCGGTTATGTATATAGCAGGAATACCTATGGTCTTGAAGCTGCGGATGTTTTTTCCAGAAGACTGGCATCTATAGATGCTACGGTTAAAAATGAAGATAGCAGAGAAATAGATATGTTTGACAGCGATGATTTTTACTCATATCATGGAGGGATGGTAGCAGCAGTAAAAGCTCTAAAAGGCTCTTTACCTCATTCTTACAGCGGAGATACTTCAGATCCTGAAAGGGTTAAAGTGCGAACACTTGAAGAAGAAACACGTCGTATATTCCGTGCACGCATACTTAACCCTAAGTGGATAGAAAGCATGAAGCGGCATGGATATAAAGGAGCAGGAGATTTATCACATATGGTGGAAACAGCCTTTGGTTGGGATGCAACGGCAGAAGTGTTGGATGACTGGCTTTATGAGGAACTGGCAAAAAAATATGCTCTGAATGAGGATATGCAGCAATGGTTTAAAGAAGAAAACCCATGGGCTTTAAAGAATATTGTGGAAAACCTTCTTGAAGCTATACAAAGAGATATGTGGCAACCTTCTGAGGAACTCAAAAATAAACTGAGAGAAATTTATCTTGATATTGAAGGTAAATTAGAAGAATATACTTAAAAAATTAATTGAGGAGAGAAAGAAATTGTCTGTGGGTTTAGTATGATGAAAGAAGCAAAGGAGGTGGCATTTTATTACCATGGCTGAAGACAGGAACGTCTACGCTGAAAAGCCGATGATTAAAGTAGAAAACCTTGTTAAAGTATTTGGAAAGTTCAGGGCTGTTGATGGAATAAGCTTTGAAGTGTCTCGTGGAGAGATTTTTGCACTATTAGGGCCCAATGGAGCAGGTAAAACTACTACTATAAGGATACTCACAACATTAAGCCGTCCTACATCTGGTACAGCATATATAAATGGTTATGATGTAAGAAGTCAGTCTTTGGAAGTAAAAAAACAGATTGGTGTTGTGCCACAGCAACTGAATCTTGAAAAAGAGTTAAGTGCATGGGAAAATTTAGAGCTTAACGGCATGCTTTACGGTATGGAAAAAGAAGAAAGGAGGAGGCGAATAGAGGAACTTCTTGATTATGTTGGGCTTATGGACAAAGCGAATGTCAATGTTGATAAATTTTCTGGCGGTATGATGCGCAGGCTTATGATTGCCAGAGCACTGATGCATAGACCGAGGGTACTCTTTCTTGATGAGCCAACAGTAGGACTTGACCCTCAGACAAGGAGAAAAATATGGGATTTAATAAAAACAATGAATCAAAGCGGTATGACAGTCCTCCTTACTACTCATTATATTGAAGAGGCAGAAAAACTCTGTCACAGGGTGGCAATAATTGATAAAGGCAAGCTGATAGCAATTGGCAGTCCTGACGAATTAAAAAAACAAACAGGCAATGTTGTACTGGAATATCTTGAAAACGATACTACAGTAAGACGGTTTTTTTCATCAAGGACGGAAGCCTTGGAATATGCACAATCTTTGGACACAGATATAAACATAAGGGAATCAAACCTTGAGGATGTTTTTGTTAAAATTACAGGCGGTGAAATATGCGAAAACAAGCCACTGTAAAATCTTGGATGGGTATAAAATAGTACAAGAAGGGAGGATTTGTAATCTTGAGCAACTATTCGGCATTCAAAGCCTTATTGCTCAAGATTTATAAAAGGAGTATGAAAGAATTATTAAAATTTTATCCTATATTTTGGAGAGAAATGATTTGCTGGAAAAAACGCTTCAGAAAAATTTTAGCAGGTAACATTGTAAGTCCCTTGTTGTTCCTTACTACATTTGGATTGGGATTGGGTAAAAATATGTCTGTTAGCGGTACTAATTATCTGGATTTTGTATTGCCCGGTATTATAGCATTATCATCTTTAAGCAACAGTTATAATTCTATTGCCGCTGATTTAAATATAAGGCGAACAATCTTTAAAACTTTTGACCAATATGTGCTGGCACCTATAAAGATCTCCTCAGTTGTACTGGGAGAAGTTTTGGCAGGTGCACTGCAAGGTATGACCTCATGTCTTATTTTGCTTGTCCTTGGGTTGCTTTTTGGTGCTCATATTAATTTAACGCCAGTTTTTTTTGTAGTACTTATTGCATCTTGTTTTACTTTTGCCTCTCTTGGGGTTGTAGCGGCAATGGTAGCGAATTCCCATGGAGATATGGCAAACTTTGGGACTTTTTTTATACTTCCTATGACATTTTTAGGAGGAACCTTTTTCTCTGTAGACTCTATGCCTCTTATTGTTAAAGTTTTCATCTGGATGCTGCCTTTAACTCCCATAAGCTATTCACTAAGAAGCATAGCTTTGAACAGGGAATTTTCACCATTTATTATAGCTGTTGTATTTTTTTGGGCGGCAATAATGTATTTACTGGCAGTATCAGCAGCTTACAAAAAATCGGCTGATTAAAGGAGGGTGTCGGTTTTAAAGGTATGGTGAAACTTTTTGTCATTGCTGTAACAGGAAGGTGTAATCTTTCCTGTCGTTACTGTTATGCTTCAAAAAATACAGGGAAGTATGGTGATATGTCATGGGATACGGCAGAAAGCATATTGAAATTTATAAAGAAGCAGAACAAAGAGAATTCCCATATGTTTTTAGTTCAATTTACAGGCGGAGAGCCTCTCTTAAACCTTCCTCTCATTGAGAGATTTGTAAAAGAATCACGTAAGGAAGGTCTTTCTTGTATTTTTCAGATTCAGACTAATGGTACCCTTCTGAATGATATAAATATATCTAAACTTAAAAACCTAGATATAGGTATAGGAGTAAGTATTGATGGTGTACCTGAAGTAAATGACATCATGCGGCCTTATCGCAATAGGTGTTCTCGTTCTTCTACTGTGGATGTTTTGAAAGGCATGGAACTTTTAAAAGAGTCTGGTATTTGCGTAAATGTGACGTCAGTCTTAACAAAAAAAAGCCTTCTAAATCTAAATAAATTTATCGATTTGGTTTACTATATAGGAAACGTTAAAGGCATAAGTTTCAATGTATTACGACCTACAGGAAATGCTTTTGATATGTCTGTTCCTTCAGAAGAAGAAATTGCCTTAAACGTAAAGGCTGCTTTGAAGAGAGCTGATATGCATGAAAAAATTACAAATCGTACTATAACTTTTAAATTTCTTGAAAGGCTTAAGAAGTATGGATACAGGGAAGAATGCAGAACATTTAATGGAAATTCAATATTTATAAATCCTAATGGAGAGGTTTATCCATGTCCATCTTTGGCAGGACAGGAAGATTTTTATATAGGTAATATAATGGATGAAGATTTTCAAATTAAAACTTATATTGGAAAGTGTCCCTATATACAGCAATGCCGTATGCTTGATAGAATTTTCTGTTTTTCGCATGGTTATACCTAAAGCCTTTTAATTTAAAACAATAAGGAGTTTCTCATCCTATCATAGGTGAGGGATGAACAAAGATAAATTAACGAAGTTATTGTTTTGTCCATCTTAATAAAAATAACATCCTTAAAAGTATACTCTATATACATTAACTTCGTCACATTTGTTAGTGTTTTAAGCGAAGGAGGGGAGATTTTGTGAAAAGAATTACAGCTGTAGTATGGCATAGTTATGCAACACACCGCTTCTGACCCTACGTTTTGGTCTATGTCGAATGTCGATATAAACATACCCGCAAAATGTTATGCTTACATGACACAGGGAAGTAATGAAAATTTCCTCCAAATGTTTTTGATGCTGGCAGCGGAAATACTTGGCTTAAATGTTTTTTATTCAGAACCAAAGAAATGGGTAGAAATTGGATGACCTGTAGGGAATGTGCTGAAAAGGTTAAAGAGAAAGATTAAAAAATTGAAAGAGGTGTTGAAATTGAAAAAGAAGATTTGTTTTTTAATGATTTTTGTTTTACTGATGTCTTTGTTGCCTGCTTTTGGACTTGCCAATCCGGTTAAGGCTCAGGAAACACAGGTTTATTTAAATGGTGTAAAGATAAATACAGGAGATGTTTTACCCTTTATAGAAAATGGACGAACGATGGTGCCTGTAAGGCTCTTTTCTGAAAACCTCGGTGCAGATGTAAAATGGGATGATGCTACACAGGCTGTGACAATACAGGGTGAGGATGTCAGTGTAAAATTAACCATTGGTAAAAAGGAAGCTGTTGTAAACGGAAAAAACAAAACTCTTGATGTTGCACCTGTAGTTTTATCAGGCAGGACAATAGTTCCTTTAAGATTTATAGCGGAAGCTTTTGGTGCTGATGTAAAGTGGGATAAAGAAACATCTAGGGCAGTAGTAGTTTGGAATATAAAAATCAAGGATTCTACAGGAAATGAAGTAACATTATCCGCCTCCGGTTTAAACAGGGTGGTAGTAATAAGTTCCAACATAGCAGAAGCGATGAGGATAATACAAGTACCGGACGAATTTATAGTGGGGGTGAGTGATCAAGTTCAAAAAAGAACATATTTAGGTTTTGATAACAAACCAAATGTTGGTTCAATGACAAACCCTAATATAGAAAAAATAGCTGAGTTAAAACCTCAGGCAGTGCTCCTCCAAGGGAGATATGTCTCGAGGTACGGAGAGAAAATCGAGGCATTGGGGATAAAAGCAATTGGTATTGATTTTTATTACTTAGAAAAGTATGATGAAGATTTAAAAAAGACTGCTTTACTTTTTAATCGAGGAGGAAAAGCTGTAGAATTTTTAAATTGGAAAAATGAAATTCTATCAAATATAAATAATAGATTAACAAATATAGAGGATAAGGAAAAACCGAGAATAGCATGTCTAGATTTAATGGGTGGTTTTAAAGAGGGACAATACAAAACCTTTCCACCAGGTTCTTCTTATGACCAAGTAATAAAGTTTATAAGTGGAAATAATATAGCAGCTGATTTAAAACCCTCAGAAAGTTCGGAACTTGTAAGTGGAGAGTGGCTGCTACAAAAAAATCCAGAAGTCATTGTATTTGTGTACTGTTCTGAACTGGGTTACACAACAAACGATTACTCAGGGGTAATGAAGTTAATAGACAATATTAAAAAAGACCCTGTTTTGAGTAAAACAGATGCAGTCAAGAATAACCGTATATATTTTATAAATATTTCAAATTTAGCCAGGTTTACCGAATCAGTTTATTTTGCTAAACGGTTATATCCTGATCGATTTAAGGATGTCAATCCTAGTCAAATTTTGAAAGAGTACTTTGAAAAATGGCTGGGGATACCTATGAAAGGCGTATGGGCTTATCCAGAGCCATAAAACTGCAACGCAGAGGTGAAAGTATTTCGTGCCTAAATATCGAAAAGGTTTGTTAAAATTACTACTATTGTGTTTGATAACATGCATTTTTAGCTGTTTTGGGTTGCAAGTGGCATCGGGTGCAGGAGGTAATTCTCCTACACCCGATGAATATAGTTCAGGCTGTCATTTAGCTCAAGTAAAGATTGCAGAAATATTTCGGCATAACGGTAGTTATCCTTATTCCATAGCAGTAAAAGTAGGAGAAAAAGATGCGATAAATCGTGCAGGTGTAAGTCTTTCTGTTGCTATGTATGCCTTAGGTGTGAAGCCAGTATGGGATGCTGCTGGTAATATAATAGGCATAGAGGTTATTGATACGGCTGACTTGGGAAGGCACCGTATTGATGCTTTTATAGTAATAGATAAAGATGTTTCCAAAAATTTCTATTCTTCTCTTATGTTGATGGACCGGGCATATCGCAAAATTTTAGCGTGTTCATACAATACACTGATTGAGAAATATCCAGAACTTAAAGATTCCTTAGATAGCACTTTAAAACCACTGGGCAATTATGATAAAGGAAATGAACCATTAGAAGAAAACCCTATGGCTCTTCATTGGGCAGAAGAAGTAAAAACATTTTTGTCAAAGGGATATGATTCGACTTCTGCAGGGGAAATGTCAATAAACTTAAGAAAAGTTGATTCTGATGAAAAAGCACTTCCTAAAGATGCCGAGGTCATAAATGCTTCTATTCAGGGTAGTACAAATACTATGGAGATAATATTCGGCAACGAGACTGGAAGTGGTACAGGTTCGGGAAGTGGTGCAAGGACAGACAATGAAGCTGCTTCAAAAGGTGTATTGACTGCTTCTTCTAAAAACGATGAAAAAAGCGAGAGTAAGAAATTAGGAAACAAAGAGGGATATGCCATAGAAACAAAACCACAGGCTCCATCGAATGCATCTCAAGAAGCAAATCTTCAGGACAAATCCATTTCGAATCAAAAAGATACAGGTAAAGAAAGCAGCAGTGGTGGAGGTGGCGGAGGTTCAGGAACCGGACATGTTTATGAAGTTACTGTAGAAAATCAGCAGATTCCCCAAAAAAATCCGACATATTCTACTTTTGTATATTTATTTATACCATTAACGCTGATAACTGGTATGATATACCAGAATAAAAAAGGATATTTGAGGTGAAGTAAATGATTTTGAGTCAAACATTGCATTGTATAGCCCAGAGTTTGCTTATACCGGTTATTGTATTTTTGTATATCTTTTTCTTATGGAGTCTTGTAGAACTGGGAAGTTTTTCGGTGGAAAGTGTACGTAGAAAGAGAATGTCTGCTGACAGGCTTATAACTTATTTCAGGAATATTTCTGATTTTAATGACCTTGAAAAATTTATTGAAGAGAGCGAATTACCAAAAAGAGGGAAAGAGATATTGAGCCAGATTTTTCAAAATAAGGACCTTTCCGCAGACTCCATTTATGCTCTCAAGAAAAAATTAATTGAAGATGAGGAAATAAGGGCAACTAAGGTATTAGAAAAAACCGATATAATAGCAAGACTCGGTCCTCTTGTAGGTTTGATGGGTACATTGATACCATTGGGACCAGGACTTACAGCGATGGCAAATGGTGATATGAAATTATTAGCCGAATCAATTAGTGTTGCCTTTGACAATACGGTAGTGGGTATGGGAGCAGCAGGTATATCCTATGTTATTTCAAGGATAAGAAGAAGATGGTATGAGGAATACCTTAGTACATTGGATGAAATAGCCAATTTATTTATAGAGGTGATAGTTGATGAAAAGGAAAACGAGCAACTTGTCACGCCTTGAGGCAGAAAGCGAAGAATTTAATCCTATGACCTATGTTGTTAATCTTGCCGACCTGATGCTTGTGTTTGCTTGCGGATTGATAATCTCCCTGATGCTCAACGGGAATCCAGGGAAGATTGTAGGGAAGATTGTACAGATCAAAGAAATTACCAATCAGAGTGAGAATATAAAGGGACAAGCTATAGAAGGAAAAGGCGATTTAGAAAAACTTGGAGAAGCTTACAAAGATAATAAAACAGGGAAAATCTATATTATTACAAAATAAGAGGAGGAATTTAAAGATGTATTATCCATTCAGTGCAATAGTTGGGCAAAAATTGATGAAAAAAGCCCTGATTTTAAATGCTATAAATCCCAAATTAGGTGGAGTTTTAATAAGAGGAGAAAAAGGCTTCAATAAGCATAAGTGATGTAATGTATAGCTCGATTGCTAAAACCGCAAGAAAGTGTTGTTTATTTAAACGGTAAAGATATTGCATCAAAAGATTTGAAAGAACTTGCCAAAGCGATGGGATATGTACCCCAGGGTAGCAGAGAAATTTTTCCCTTTACTGTAATGGAAACAGTTCTTATGGGTAGAAAACCTCATTTAAAATGGGGCGTAACAGAAGAAGATCTTAATATTGTCTCAAAAGTTATGAAATTTATGGATATAGAAGAACTGGCAGAAAGGTCTCTCGATCAATTAAGCGGAGGACAGAGGCAAAAGGTTTTTGTGGCACGTGCACTGGCACAACAGCCTGAAATATTTCTTTTTGATGAGCCTACAAGCAACCTTGATATAAGACATCAATTAGAAGTTTTTGAGATAATAAAAAAGATTGCCCAAACAGAGGGCCGTATAGTTATAGTAGTTGTCCATGATTTAAATCTTGCATCAAGATTTGCAGATAAGTTGGTGATGCTCAAGGATGGGTATATTTACGCTATAGGTAAACCTGAGGAAGTTATTACTGAAAATAATATCAGGGAAGTATATGGTGTTTCTGCTTCCATAATAGAGACAGAGTTCGGATTTTATGTTTTACCAATTGAGCCTCTTGTAGAAACTGTGGACTTGTTAGGAGAGAGTTAAGATGGTTGTATTAACAAGCAATGCCTAATCTGTTATACTAGAGTTGTCGTTATGAAAATTTAGATTCTATAATAAATATTGGGTGGATAAAAAACATTCATAAAAAATAGAGCACTTATTCTGAATGCCTGCTATGGAAGGAGGTATCAGAATAAGTGCATATTAATTATATTACAAAATTTTTGAAAGCTGAGGAGCAAAGTATTACTGTATCATTATTGACTTTAAAAAAACTAAATCAGGAGCTTGAAGGACCAACAGTGTAAGAATACGTTGAGTAAAAGAAAAAAGCAGCTATGCAAATAAAAATTTTTCACAAAACTTCATAATTATATATTTTTCAGAATATAGAAACTCCATATCCTTTTGATGTATGGTTTTTGGAGGGGATGTACAATTAGGTAAATAAAATAGTACTTGTAAGCATAAAATATAATAAATATTACTTGAAATGTTATTTTTAAAGTGGTATAATGTTCTTGAAATGGAATTTTGGTTTTTTGGGTCAGTTTGATATTTTGGGATAAAAAATAAAGTAGAGGAGGAGTTATGATGAATGTGATTGACCCGCTTATCAGTGCTGTTATTAACTATGTAGAAAAAGACCCAGAGAAAAATTTAGACAAAATAGCTAATCTTCTGTCAAAAATTGCAATAATGCCCAATCATAAACAGCAAATAGAAAGTGTGAAGAGATTTTTAGATGACAAAGACAGCAATTGGTATAGATTTGCAATGAAACTTCTTAAAAATATTGACAAAAACATTATAAAAACTTTAGGTGTTAATTTCTTTATAAATGCTAGCTTGAAAGGAATTCCAAAACAAAAAGAATTAGAAAACAAATTAGATATTAACATTCCGTGGGCAATTTTGATGGATCCAACTGAGGCTTGCAATTTAAGATGTGTAGGATGCTGGGCAGGACAGTACAAATCTCACAATCTTTCTTTTGAAGTGATGGATAGAGTATGTACAGAAGCAGAAGAGCTGGGCATATATTTTATAGTTTTGTCTGGCGGAGAGCCTACTGTCAGAATGAAAGATATTATAAAGCTTGCTGAAAGACATAAAAATCAAGTATTCCACTTGTTTACCAATGGTACTTTAATCGACGAAGATATGATAAAAGAAGTTAAAAGAGTAGGCAATATTACTTTTGCAGTAAGTATTAATGGTTTCAAAGAAAGTAACGATGCAATACGAGGAGAAGGTACTTTTGATAAAATTATGAGAGCAATGGATTTGATGAGAGAAAATGGAGTATTGTTTGGCTATTCAGCTACATATACGAGAACAAATGTGGAGGAAATTTCTAGTGATGAATTTGTAGATATGATGATAGATAAAGGAGCAGCTTTTGCTTGGTATTTTACTTATATTCCTATAGGTAGAGACCCTGATATAAGTTTTATGGTAACACCTGAGCAAAGAAAATACATGTACGAGAGGATAAATTATATAAGGGCTAGAAAGGAACTTTTTGCAATTGATTTCTGGAATGATGGCGAATACAGTGGAGGATGTATTGCAGGAGGAAGGAGGTATTTGCACATAAATGCAGCAGGAGAAGTTGAGCCTTGTGCTTTTATTCATTATTCTAATGTAAATATAAATGAAGTAAGTTTATTAGAAGCATTACAGTCACCTATTATGAAAAGCTATAGAAAAAGGCAGCCATTTAATCTAAATCATCTAAGACCATGTCCACTTATTGACAATCCAGAAAAACTTTTAGAAATAGTTAGAGAATCAAAAGCAAAACACACAGAAGCTAGTGAAGCCTCTCACATCAAAAACCTCTACGATGATTTAAGAGTAGTAGCAGATAATTGGGGTAAAGTAGCGGACGAGATTTGGGAGAAAAAGATGGCAATGAAAAAAGAGGCTTGACATAAATATTAAAATCCCCTATAAATTTAGATAGTATTACTTAATGGGGTGTTGAAATGCTAACAAATAGGAGGGTGGAATTTTTAAAGACACTAATTGAACTTTATGATTCAAAAGGTGAGCCTGTTCACTATACGGATGTGGCGCAGGCAATGAAAATTAGCAAATGGACAGCTTATGATATTTTAAGGGAATTAGAGAAAGGTGATTTTGTTAAGACCGAGTATTACCTTGGGGAGGAAAAAAGCCAAGGAAGATCTACTTTAAGATTTCTACCAACAGAAAAAGCTTATGAAATATTTAAAAAAGCGAATAAAGATGAATGGAATTCCCTAAGAGATACTTTGATTAAAAAAGTAAAAAATAGTAAGCCTAATTCTCTTGAGGAAATATTAAATGAGATGTTTCAGGCTACTAAGCCTATAGAATTTTGTGCATATGCTATTACTGCATTTTTACTAAAACTTAGGATGGCGGGAGGCCTTTCCATGGAGAGTATAGAAAATTTGCTGGCCTCTGTTAATCCTACTTCTTCCTTAATTTTATTTGTGGGAACAGTCTTAGGTGTTTTGTTGTACACTAAAATAAAGAGCGATATAGACAAAAAATTAGCTGAAAACATTCAAAAGTTTTATATCAATTTAAATAAACTGAATTCGCAAGATGTCAATTTACTCAATAACTTTTTGAGAGAACTCCTTGCAATTGTATAAGGCTATATGCCTTATTTTTTTGCATATTTTCAAAGAGAAAGTTGAAAACTATTGAAGCAATGGAAGGTTAATGATATAATGTATGTGTAAAATTTTACATAAAAAGATTAGGAGGTAATGGTATGAAAGTTTATGTCGACCAAGACGAATGCATAGCTTGTGGGGTTTGTATAGACATGTGCCCAGATGTTTTTGACTGGAATGATGAAGGGAAATCCCATGCAATTGTAGATGAAGTTCCAGCAGATTTAGAAGATTGTGTGCAAGATGCAATGAGCTCTTGTCCTACAGAGGCAATAAAAGAAGAATAACCCGGATTTTTCCGGGTTTTTTCATACATTTTTAAAGAAGCTTTAGGGGAAAATATTGATAAAACGAAATATGGAGGGTTTTTATGGGGAAAAGAAAAAAGTTATACCCTAAAGCTGAGGATGAGTTAGATTCTTTGAAGCAAGAAGCTGCTGAAGAGCTTAATTTAGATGATGATATTGAAAAACGCGGATGGGAAAACATGACTACAAGAGAAGTGGGTAAAATAGGAGGAAACATGGTAAAGAAAATGATAAAATTTGCAGAAAAAGAAATGGATGAAAGAGACGGAAAAATTGATGAAGAAGATTAATTGGCTGGAGGACTATCCTTCAGCCAAAATTTATTCTTTGTGTAAAAAGAGGAAAAATTGATTTGTTGGCGAATAATTATTATTAAAAAGATTGGGTGGGTGTTGTTATGGGAAAGTTGAGTTTTAACAGATTAAAAAGATATGTAAATCCAGAAGTTTTTGATTTTGACACAACTGAAGAAATCCCTCCATTAGAAGGAATAATAGGACAAGACAGAGCGAAAAAGGCAATGGAATTTGGAATTAAAATAAAACAGAAAGGTTACAACATATTTATAACAGGAATAACTGGAACTGGTAAAACTAGTTTTGCCTCCAGTTACATAAAGAAGATTGCAAGAACGGAAGAAAGGCCAAATGATTGGGTTTATGTATATAATTTTGAAAAACCTGCTCAGCCAATAGCGATTGAATTACCAGCTGGAATGGGCAAGCAATTCAAAAAAGACATGGAGGATTTTGTGGAACAACTCCAAAGGGATATACCTAAAGCTTTTGAATCGGATTCTTATGATATGCAAAAGAGTGAGATAATAAAGAAATACCAAGAAAAAAAGAGTGAGCTAATGGAAGAATTAAATACGCTTGCAAAAAGTTTTGGATTTGTCTTAAAAGATACTCGCACAGGTATTATAAGCATTCCTGTTATAGAAGGAAGGCAAATAAGTCAAGAAGAGTTTCAACAGTTAGATGAAGAAGTAAGAAAGGAAATTGAAAAAAGAGCTGCAGAATTTGAAGTAAAAGCTCTTCAAATATGGAAGGAAATACAATCTATTGACAAACAAGCGAGAGATGAAATTAAAAATTTGGACAATAATATAGGTCTCTTTGCTGTAGGTCATTTGATTGAGGATTTAAAGGGGAGATATAAAGTAAATGAAAGTGTGCTAAAATATTTAGAAAGCGTCAAAAAGGACATCTTAGAAAATATTGGAAGTTTTAAGAGTACTGATGGAGAAGATATGCCATTTCCTCTTTTGATGAGGAAAGAAAAAGCCTTTTTAAAAAAGTACATGGTTAATTTGCTTGTAGACAATAGCAATACTGACGGTGCTCCAGTTGTGTTTGAGTATAATCCTAACTATAATAACATAATAGGAAGTATAGAATACGAAAGTGACTTTGGAGTTGCTACAACGGACTTTACTAAAATAAAAGCTGGAGCATTACATAGAGCAAATGGCGGTTATTTAATTTTGCAAGCAAAAGATCTGTTATCTTATGCTTATGCTTGGGATGCTTTAAAAAGGTCTTTAAAGACGGAAAAAATTATAATTGAAAATATATCTTCTCAATATGGATTTTTGTCAATTTCTTCTTTAAAACCAGAGCCTATAAAGTTGGATGTAAAGGTGATTTTAATAGGTACCCCTTATCTTTACTATTTGCTTTACAATTATGATGAGGACTTTAGCAAACTTTTTAAAATAAAAGTAGATTTTAACGAAGAGATGGAGCTAAATGAAGAAAATATGAAAAATATGGCTTCTTTTATAAAGACCCACTGTGTAGAAAACAATTTAAAGCCCTTTGACAGGGAAGGTGTTGCAAAAGTTATAGAGTATAGTACTAGACTTTCTGAGGACCAGGACAAATTAACTACCCGCTTTAACGAAATTGTGGAAGTATTGTATGAGGCAGATGCCTGGGCAGGTTTGGAAGGAAGTCAAGTAGTTACAGGAGTCCATGTTAAAAAGGCTATAGAAGAAAAAATAAAGAGGGTAAATAAGCTAGAAGAAAAAGTTTTAGAATATTTCAAAAGGGACATATATCTTGTTGATGTTGAGGGAGAGAGAGTAGGAGTTGTCAATGGATTAGCTGTTATAAATTTAGGGGATTATGAATTTGGTAAGCCTTCAAGGATAACTGTCACCACATACCCAGGGGAAGAAGGGGTTGTAAATATTGAAAGAGAATCAAAAATGAGTGGTAGAATACACGACAAAGGAGTTATGATATTGACAGGTTATTTAGGGAGTAAGTTTGCAAAAGATTTCCCTTTGACCCTCTCTGCTAGAATCGTTTTTGAACAGTCCTATGAAGGAGTAGAAGGAGATAGTGCTTCCAGTACAGAACTTTATGCCTTCCTTTCAAGCCTTGCAGAAATTCCCATAAAGCAAGGGATTGCTGTAACAGGTTCAGTCAATCAATTTGGCGAAATACAACCAGTTGGAGGAGTAACTCATAAAATAGAAGGATTCTATAAAATATGCAAGCAAAAAGGTTTGACAGGAAATCAAGGAGTGATAATCCCTCATCAAAACGTGGATAATTTGGTTTTAAACGATGAAGTAATAAATGCAGTAAGAGAAGGGCTTTTCCATATTTACAGTGTAAAAACAGTGGAAGAGGGAATAGAAATTTTAACAGGTAAAAGCTTTGAAGAAATCTATGACAGAGTCTACAAAAAATTAAAGTCTTATTACGAGTTACTATCCAATAAAAAACAAGATAAAGGGGATAAATAGTGGAGTGCATAACTAAGGAACAGATAAGAGATTTTGCCCGTGAAATTGGGATTGACCTTGTCGGTTTTGCAAAACCCGATTGCCTCAAAGAAGACCAAGAGCGTTTAAAAGAAAGAGAGGCATTGGGTTTGAGCTGTTCTATCGAGGAGAGAGATGTTTTAAAAAGAATCTCTCCTGAATTTATTTTGCCTGAAGTTAAGTCAATCATAACAATAGCCGTTTCATATAATGTAGACTACGATATTAGACATAGCAATAGAAGTTATGGAATAATTTCAAGAAGCAGCTGGGGGATTGACTATCATAAGGTTTTAAAAGAGAAGATGGAAAAACTTTCTGAATTTATAAAATCAAAATGCCAAGAAGTAAAAACAGTATGTTTAGTGGACAATAACCCGCTTTTAGAAAGAGAAATTGCCTACCATGCAGGGATAGGGTGGTTTGGGAAAAATGGACTTATAATAAACGATGAATATGGTTCATATATTTTTTTAGGAGAAATACTCATAAACAAATATTTTGAGCCGGATGCACCGCAAAAAACTAAATGTGGGGATTGTAATTTGTGTATAAAAGCTTGTCCTACAAATGCTATAGCTGAACCTTATATAATAGATACCAATAAATGTTTGTCTTATATTACAGTCAAAAAAGGCAAAATAGAAGAAAAAATAGCTAAAAAAATGGGCAGAAGAATATATGGCTGTGATACTTGCCAGCAAGTGTGTCCTTTTAATAAAAGAGCAAAAAAGGTAGTAAGGCCAGAATTTGTACCGGATAAGTTACTGCCAAGACATGACTTAATAGAAATTTTAAATATGTCAAAAAAGGAATTTGCAGAAATTTTTGGACCAACTTCTTCCTCTTGGAGGGGAAAAAGTATTATAATAAGAAATGCTATAATTGCTTGTGTCAATACAAAGGAAAAAAGTTGTATAGAGCCTATAAAAAACTTGTTAAAGTCACAAAGTCCTCTTTTGAGAGGATATAGTGCATGGGCTCTTTCCCATTTATGTGAAAAAGAGATTTTAAGTGAAATAGAAGATGCCTTACTTAAAGAAAAGGATGAAATGGCAAAGAAAATGATGATAGAAGCATTAAATAAATTAAAGGGGGATAAAATTGAGAATAACAAAGGATGAAGCTTTAAAAGTTATAGAAATATTAAAAGAAACATATCCTAATGCTAAATCTGGTCTTAAGTTTACAAATCCTTTTGAACTTTTAATCGCCACAATTTTATCAGCGCAGTGTACAGACAAAAAGGTCAACATAATTACAGATAGGCTTTTTAAGAAGTACAAAACTCCCGGAGATTTTTTGAAACTCACTCCTGAAGAACTTCAAGAGGAAATAAGGGAGTGTGGATTGTATAGAAACAAGTCTAAAAGCATATTGGAAACTTGTAGGATTTTGTGTGAAAAATACGATGGCAGGGTGCCTGACACTTTGGAGGAGCTGATGAGTTTACCAGGTGTTGGGAGAAAAACTGCAAATGTGGTTTTGAGCAATGCTTTTTCAAAGCAGGCGATAGCAGTAGATACCCATGTTTTTAGGGTTTCCAATCGCATAGGGCTTGCTGATAGCACAGATGTTTTTACGACAGAAGAACAGCTGATGGAAATAATACCCGATGACTTATGGTCTTTGTCTCACCATCTTCTCATACATCATGGAAGGAATCTATGTACAGCCAGAAAGCCAAAATGTGACAGTTGTCCTGTAAACCATTTGTGTTTATATTTTAAGGGAATAAAAAATTAATATTTTTGTAACCATTTGTAACAATTCTGTAATTGTATTTAAAAGATAAGTATATTATATTTATTGAAGGAGAAATAAAGGGAATAGGAGAGAAGTGAATGCAGACAAAAGGCGGCGTCAAAAAAAATAATTATTTTTACATAGCAATAGTTTTATTGCTTATAGCATTTTTAATATTTTCTTCGTTGTTTTTCTATTTTATATTGAATTCTAAGACCATTGCCAAAGGAGTGTTTGTTAATGGCATAAGTTTGGGGGGATTGACAAAAGAGGAAGCAGTAAGCCTTCTTCAAAAGGAGTTAAAAGCGCCTTCTGATTTTTCTTTGACACTTAAATATCAAGATAAAGTATATAGACTCACAGCTAAAGATATAAATTTAGCTTATGACTATCAAGAAATCGTAGATAAGGCTTACAAAATAGGCAGAGAAGGAAATCCTTTTGAGAGGATAAGAGAAATTTATTTGACAGACAAACACGGTAAATATTTCAACTTCTATCCTGCTTATGATGAAAATAAAATAAACGAATTCATTGACAAAATTTCTAAAGAAATTGAAAGAAACCCTGTTGATGCGAAAATTAAAATTACAAGAGGTATAAGGCAAATCACGGAAGATATAGAGGGGATAAAGGTTGATAAAAATAAGACTTTGCAACAATTAAAAGAGGTTTTAAATGATATGGTAGAAGGAAAAATAGGAGATGCTGAAGTACATATTGCTGTTGATAGAGTGAAAGCGAAAATTACAAAGACAATGCTGGAGATGATAAAGGACAAAATTTCTACTTTTTCTACAATATTTAATCCTCAAGATGTAAACCGTTCAGAGAATTTGGCGGTGGCAGCGAAAGCTGTAGACGGAACATTACTCATGCCAGGAGAAATATTTTCATTAAACAAAACTTTGGGTCCAAGGATAATAGAAAATGGTTATAAACAAGCACCTGTGATAATAGGCAACAAACTTGTTCCGGCTATTGGAGGAGGAGTTTGTCAGGTTGCTACGACTTTGTACAATGCGGCTTTGAGGGCAGATGTCAAAATAACTGAAAGATATCACCACACTTTTCCTGTGGGTTACGTGCCACCAGGACAAGACGCTACCATATCAGGGGATGTGCTGGATTTAAAATTTGAAAATTCTTCTCCGTATCCTATGTATATTGAAGCATATATAAGTGGCAATCAATTTGTTGTAAATATATATGGTTATGCGAAAGACCCTTCAAGGCGTATAGAAATTCATTCAGAGATTGTTGAAAAATATGAACCAAAAATAACTTACATAGATGACCCGACGCTGCCAGAAGGTGAACAAGTTGTTAATGTGGAGCAGCACACAGGCTATAAAGTAAACACCTACCGTCTAATTTATGTAAACAATGTGTTGGTTAAGAAAGAGCTTTTATATACAGATGTGTATAAACCGGTGGACGGTATAATAAAAAGAGGTACAAAAAAAGTCAATAATTTAAAACCCCAAGAGACATTTAAAAAGAAAGAAGAGAATAAAAATAGTCCTCAGGATAATCCCGATACGTCACAAGATACTTTGATTGAAGACCTTACTGGAGAGCCACAAACCATAAATCCTAGCAATTAAAACAAAAACCCCACTTTTAACTACTACAAAAAGTGGGGTTTTTGTTTTAATTGGTGATTTTATGCTGGCAATTGGGACAATAACCGTAAAAGTAAAGTTTTTGTTCTACGAGCTGGTAATCAGTGTGCTTTTTAACTTCCTCCATGACGTCTTTTAGAAGGGATTCATCAAGGTCTTCTACTTTGCCACAGCTTATGCAAACTACATGGGGATGAGATTTTGTGTTGGCATCGTATCTGAAGCTACCTTCACCTACATTTAATTCTTGTATTAATCCCATGTTTTTTAAAACTTCTAATGTTTTATAAACGGTAGCTAAGCTCATTGTAGGAAAATCGGAGGAAAGTTTTTTGTATATGGTTTCTGCGGTTGGATGTTCTTTAGTATTTTTGAGCAAGTTGAGTATTGCCAGTCTCTGAGGTGTAACTTTAAGGCCCTTTTGCTTTAAGAGGGCAGCAGTTTCCTCCATTATATCACTCCATCCCATAAAAGATAATACTTTTCTTTTAATACTTTATGTTTTAATTATATATCTCTTTATTAATAGTGTCAATTATTTTTAAATAAATCAACGATATGGCAATTTACAGTGTTATAATGTATAATTATAGTTGAACAGAATAAATTAAGGAGTTGAAAGGGATGCAATATAAATTAATTGCCATTGATATGGATGATACTCTTTTAAGACATGATAAGACTATATCTAAAGAAAATATAGAGGCACTACACAAAGCTCATGAAAAAGGTATATATGTTGTAATATCGACAGGAAGGGTTTTTGCTTCTGCTTATGCATACGCTGATATTATTGGATTTAGGACCTACATTATTGCAAGCAATGGTGCTTTGATAAGGGACCCAAATAACAATACTATTTACGAAAGTCTGTTAAACTATGACAGCATGGTAGAAATTATAAAGGTTTGTCAAAAGTATAATACATATTTTCAGCTTATAAGTGACAAAACAGTGTTTTCGCCAGAAATAACAAATAAATTTCAAAGGTATGCTGAATGGAATGAGCTATTTAAGACAGAGTTAAAAGTGGATGTTCAGGAGATAAAGGAACCATTAAAAGAGTTGGATAAATTAAAAGATAGTATTTTAAAAATCATAGTTTTTAATGAGGATGTTGAAGTATTAAAAAGCATAAGAGAGAAATTGTCAAAAAATGACTCAATACAGATAACCAGTTCTTATATAGATAATATTGAAATTGTAAATAAAGGTGTCAGCAAAGGAAGGGCACTTGAAATTTTGGGAGGATATTTGGGAATTGAGAGAGAAGAAATGATAGCAATAGGGGATAGTGAAAACGACATAGAAATGATCAAATTTGCAGGATTAGGGGTAGCAATGGAAAATGCCATTGATGAAGTCAAGAAGGTGGCAGACTTTATCACCAAATCCAACATGGAAGATGGCGTGAAATATGTCATTGATAGGTTTGTATTACAATCATGAGAAAGGAGTATTTTTATGAAAAAAACTGTACATCTACGCATAACTGGTCATGTGCAGGGCGTAGGGTTGAGATATTCTGTTTATCAAAAAGCACTTTCCTTGAACATTAAAGGATACGCCGAAAATCTTTATGATGGCAGTGTAGAAGTGGTGGCAGAAGGAGAAGAAGAGAATATAAAAGAATTGATAAAATTCATTAAAACAGGTTTGAGATGGGCAAGAGTTGATAATGTAGAAGAAAGGTGGTCTGATTACAAAGGAGAGTATAATGATTTTCGAATTTATTGATGCCATTCTTCTTTTTTATTTATTTAAACGTTTAAATGTGATATAATAATTATAAAAAGTAATGATAATTTATGTTTTTCGAATTATGGATTTTAAAACATTAATATTAAATTTTAATTGAGGGTGCATGAATATGAAAATGGAATTTGATTTGAGACTCCAGCAAACTCAAAAACTCATAATGACGCCTGAATTAAAACAGGCTATTGAAATTTTGCAACTTAATTCGCTGGAGCTTAATGCCCTTATAGAAAGAGAATTAGAAACAAATCCCCTTCTTGAAAAAGAAGAGGCAGGGGAAGAAGAGGACATATACGATTTGTATGAGTTGTCTAAGTATATAAGGGAAGTTGAGGAGAAAAGCTATTATGATGATTTTGACGATGAAGAAATGGATGAAATTAATTATGAGAATTTTGTGTCTTCAAAGCCTTCATTATTAGACCATCTCATGTTCCAGCTTCACATAACTCCCATCTCTCCTAAGATGCAGAAAATATGTGAATATATAATATTCAGCTTGAGTCCAACTGGCTATTTAAAAGAAGATGTAGAAGAAATTGCCAATAGTTTAGAATGTAGTATAGATGAGGTGTTAGAAGGGCTCGCAATTGTCCAGTCTTTTGACCCGCCTGGAATTGGAGCCCGCAATTTGCAAGAATGTTTAAAACTACAGCTTATGGCTGAAGACAATTACAAGGGACTTATAAAAGAGTTTGTTGATTATCACCTTAATGAAATTGCTGAAGGTAAGTATTCTTATTTAGCAAAATTGTATAACGTTTCATTAAAAGAGGTTCAAGCAGCTGTGGATGTCATAAAAAGGTTAAATCCTAAGCCGGGAAGCAGTTTTTCTTCTACTGCAGATGTAAAGTATATTGTGCCAGACGTCCAGGTGGTAAAAAGAAATGGAGAATATTTTGTAATAGTAAACGATTCATTGCTGCCAAGGCTAAAGATTAACAATTACTATCAGGCGATACTAAAAAGTCACGATGAAGAAGCAAAAAAATATGTAAGTTCAAAGCTACAGTCTGCGATATGGCTTATAAAAGGTTTGGAAAGCAGAAGAGAGACTTTGTACAAAGTGGTTAAGGCTATAGTAGAGATACAAAAAGACTTTTTTGAAAGAGGAGTTAGCTATTTAAAACCTATGACGCAAAAACAAATCGCTGATATGGTAGGTATACATGAATCTACTGTTAGCAGAGCTATAAATGGCAAATACGTTGACACACCTCGTGGGCTTTTTAAGATAAAGTTCTTTTTTCAATCGGGTATATCCAATAAAAACGGTAGTGAATTTTCTGCTGAAACTATCAAAAACCTTATAAAAAAATTAATTGAAGAGGAAGACCCTAAAAGTCCTTTGAGCGACCAAAAAATAGCTGACATATTAAAAGAAAAAAATATTAATATTTCAAGAAGGACAGTGGCAAAATATAGAGAGGAATGCAACATTCCTTCCACCATAAAAAGAAGAAGATACTAAATGGGCATGTAAATGCCCATTTAGCCTATTGAAAAAGGCTTATTAATAGTATAAAATAGTTAATGTAAGTAGTTTTTTGTGAGATGTGGGACATTTATAGAATAACGGGACTTTAAGTGTCCTGAAGAGGGAAAAGGCATGAAAGATATCATAACTTTGCAACAGAAAATAGTACCAGAGCTTATAGAACTTCTCCAAAAAAGATATACTATAATGCGTAATATATATTTTAATCAGCCTATAGGGCGACGTGCACTTTCGCATCGGCTGAATATGGGCGAAAGAATAATCAGAACTGAGGTATCTTTTTTGAAAGCACAAGGATTGGTGGACGTAAATCCATTGGGTATGACCATAACTAAAGAGGGAGAAGAATTAATTGAGAATTTGAAAGATTTTATACATGAGCTGAAGGGTCTTAACAATATTGAGAGTTTATTAGAGGACAAGCTCAACATAGAGAAAGCCATAATTGTACCAGGAGACATAGAACAAGACCCTATGATAAAAAAAGAATTAGGAAAATCAGCAGCGAATTACCTAAAAACTATAATAAATTATGACAGCATCATTGCTTTAACTGGTGGTTCAACTGTGCTGGAAGTCGCTAATGGAATGCCTCAGCTGTATTCGCAATCAAATATAGTAGTTGTGCCTGCAAGGGGTGGATTGGGTAAAGAAGTGGAAAAGCAAGCAAACACAATTGCTTCAGTTTTAGCCAAGAAACTTGGCGGTACATATAAGATGTTGCACGTCCCGGATAATTTAGGCAAGGAGGCAGTAAAAAGCCTTCTTAATGAACCTGACATAAAAGATGTGGTGGAGACTTTGAAAAAGGCTGATATATTGATATTTGGCATAGGACGTTCTGATGTGATGGCGGAAAGAAGGAATTTGACAGAAGAGACTAAAAAGTTTTTGATGGAGCGTAATGCTACCGCAGAAGCTTTAGGATATTATTTTGATAAAGAAGGTAAGGTAGTTTACGCAACTCCCAGCATTTTCTTGACTTTGGAAGACTTGAAGTTTGTTAAAAATTTAGTAGCTGTATCCGGCGGGAAAAATAAGGCTCAAGCTATTGTTTCTACTTGCAGAAGTGGCAGTGTAAAAGTGCTTGTGACTGATGAAGGAGCTGCCTTTGAAATTTTAAAAATTGTTTAATGCACCTTTTGAGGTGTTTATAAAATAAAAATATTGTTTTAAGGAGGAATATCAAATGGGTATTAAAGTAGGTATTAATGGATTTGGCAGAATAGGAAGAAACGTATTTAGAGCAGCATTTAAGAAAAACGTCGACCTTGAATTTGTCGCTATTAACAATTTAACTGATGCAAAGACATTGGCACATTTATTAAAATACGATTCTACTTTTGGCAAATTTGAAGGAGAAGTATCTGCTACAGAAGACTCATTAATTGTAAATGGCAAAGAAATTAAGATTTTTAAAGAAACTGACCCTGCAAAGCTTCCTTGGGGCGATTTAGGAGTAGACATTGTAATTGAATCAACAGGTAGGTTTACAAATAAAGAAGATGCTGTAAAGCATATTAAAGGTGGAGCAAAGAAAGTCATAATTACAGCACCTGCAAAAAATGAGGATATAACGATTGTGTTAGGCGTAAATGAGAACATGTACGATCCTCAAAACCATCATGTAATTTCAAACGCTTCTTGTACAACTAACTGCTTAGCGCCATTAGCAAAAGTCATTCATGACAAATTCCGTATCAAAAGAGGTATGATGACAACAGTTCACTCTTACACAAATGACCAAAGAATACTTGACTTACCTCACAGTGATTTAAGAAGAGCAAGGTCTGCTGCTATGTCAATAATTCCTACTACTACAGGAGCGGCGAAGGCTATCCATTTAGTAATTCCTGATTTGAAAGGGAAAATGAACGGTTTAGCTATGAGGGTTCCAACTCCTGACGTATCAGTAGTAGACCTTGTAGCAGAAGTCGAAGTTCCTGTTACAGTAGAAGAAGTCAATGCAGCATTAAAAGAAGCTTCAGAGACATATCTAAAAGGCATTTTGGGTTATACAGAAGAGCCATTAGTTTCAATGGACTTCAAAGGAGACGACAGGTCCTCTATTGTAGATGCTTCGTTGACAATGGTAATAGATGGAACAATGGTAAAAGCTGTTTCTTGGTATGACAATGAATGGGGTTACTCCAACAGAGTCGTAGACCTTGCAAAATATATTGCTGAGAGACTCTAATGTAGTAAAAGGTCCGTGTCCATTTATGGACCGGACCTTTAAATCCTAATATAAGGAGGTTTTTGTGATGAAAAAAACCGTGCGGGATATAGATGTGGCGGGAAAAAGAGTTTTAGTTAGAGTAGACTTTAATGTGCCTATGGATGAAAACAAAAATATAACAGATGATACTCGTATAAAAGCAGCACTTCCTACTATTGAGTATTTAATAAATCACAATGCTAAAGTAATACTGGTATCCCACTTGGGAAGACCAAAGGGCAAAGTAAATCCAGAATATTCTTTAAAACCTGTTGCAAAAAGGTTGTCAGAGCTTTTAGATAGACCGGTTATCATGGCGGAAGACGTAATTGGAAATGACGCAAAGGCAAAAGCTTCTGCATTAAAAGAAGGGGAAGTCTTACTTCTTGAAAATGTGAGATTCCACGCAGAAGAAGAGAAAAATGACCCTCAATTTGCAAAAGAGTTAGCTTCTTTAGCGGATATATATGTAAATGATGCTTTTGGTACAGCTCACAGGGCTCACGCTTCTACTGCAGGTGTTGCAGCGTATCTACCAGCAGTATCCGGATTTTTGATTGAAAAAGAACTTACTATAATGGGAGAAGCCCTCGAAAACCCAAAAAGGCCTTTTGTTGCAATATTAGGTGGGGCTAAAGTGTCTGACAAAATAGGCGTTATAACAAACTTGTTAGAGAAAGTAGACAGCCTTTTAATTGGCGGTGGTATGGCTTATACATTTATTAAAGCAAAAGGCTATGAAATTGGAAAATCTCTTTTAGAAGAGGACAAAATAGAGTTGGCAAAAGAATTGATGGAAAAGGCTAAGCAAAAAGGTGTAAATTTGATGCTGCCTATTGATACAGTTATTGCCAGGGAATTAAAATCAGGTGTACCTTATGAAGTAGTTGATATAGATAAAATGCCTCAAGACCAAATAGGAGTTGATATAGGACCTAAGACTATTGAGGAATACTCAAAAGTGATAAAACACGCGATGACTGTCGTGTGGAATGGACCTATGGGAGTTTTTGAAATACCTGAATTTGCAAAAGGCACAGAGGCTATTGCGAAAGCTTTGAGTGAGTGCAAAGGTATCACAATAGTAGGTGGTGGTGATTCTGCAGCCGCTATAGAACAATTAGGATATGCAGATAAAGTCACTCATATTTCTACCGGAGGAGGGGCTTCTTTAGAGTTTTTGGAAGGCAAAGTATTGCCAGGAATTGATGTTTTAAATGATAAGTAAAGGGGTGATCATTTTGAGAAGACCAATAATTGCTGGTAATTGGAAAATGCACATGACCCCTTCTGAAGCGGTGAAGTTAGTGCAAGAGTTGATACCTTTAGTAAAAGACGCAAAAGCAGAAGTAGTAGTCATACCTCCTTTTGTCGACTTAACAGAGGTGAGTAAAGTTATCCAAGGCACAAATATCCTCCTTGGGGCTCAAAATATGTTTTGGGAAGAAAAAGGAGCGTATACTGGTGAAATTTCTCCTCTCATGCTTAAAGAAATAGGAGTAAAATATGTTATAATAGGCCATTCTGAAAGAAGGCAGTATTTTGGTGAGACTGATGAAATGGTGAATAAAAAAGTTTTATCAGCTTTGTCCCATGGTTTAAATCCCATCGTTTGTGTAGGAGAATCTCTTTCTCAAAGAGAAGAGGGTAAAACTTATGATGTGGTTTTAAGTCAAACTAAAGAAGCATTAAAAGGCGTTTCTAAAGAGGATATTGCGAATGTCGTAATAGCTTACGAACCCATTTGGGCTATCGGTACTGGCAAAACAGCTACAGCTAAAGACGCCAATGAAGTCATAAAAGCTATAAGAAATACTATAGCTGAGCTGTATGGAAAAGAAAAAGCAGATTTGGTTAGAATACAATATGGAGGAAGTGTTAAGCCAAGTAACGCTTCCGAACTTATGGCAGAAAGCGATATTGACGGTGCTTTAGTAGGGGGAGCAAGCCTTGTAGCAGCAGATTTTGCACAAATTGTCAATTATTAAGGAGAGGATTATATGCCTGAAAAATTAGTGATGCTAGTTATACTGGATGGATTTGGACTATCAGACAAAAAAGAAGGCAATGCAGTATATTTAGCAAATACCCCAAATTTAGACTTTTATTTTAAAAAATATCCTCACACAACTCTTTCAGCCAGTGGCCTTGCAGTAGGACTTCCTGAAGGACAAATGGGAAATTCAGAAGTAGGACATTTAAACATCGGTGCTGGAAGAATTGTATATCAAGAACTTACAAGGATTAGCAAAGACATAAAGGAAGGAACATTCTTCCTCAAAAAAGAGTTTTTAGATGCGATAGAAAATGTAAAGAAAAACAACTCAAAGCTACATCTTTTTGGTCTTTTGTCAGATGGAGGGGTTCACAGCCACATAACTCATTCGTTCGCTCTTATGAAGCTTGCAAAAGACCAAGGATTAGAAGAAGTATATGTTCATGCTTTTTTGGACGGGAGAGATGTTCCACCCGCTTGTGCAAAGGAATATATAAAGCAGTTTGAAGAAGAGTCCAACAGGCTTGCCATAGGGAAAATTGCTACAATTTCCGGAAGATACTATGCGATGGACAGAGACAAAAGGTGGGAGAGAACTAAAAAGGCTTATGACGCGATAGTTTTAGGTAGAGGGGTTTATGCCAATTCTCCAATGGAAGCAATAGATATTGCTTATTCAAAAGACCAAACTGACGAATTTGTTGAGCCGACTGTTATTCTTGAAAATGGCAGACCTGTTGCAACTGTCGATGCAGGAGATTCTATAATCTTCTTTAATTTTAGGCCAGATAGAGCGCGGCAGCTTACAAGGTCTTTTGTGGAGGAAGTATTTAACCATTTTGAGAGAGAAAAAGGATATTTGCCTGTGTTCTTTGTCTCTATGACGCAGTATGATGATACATTTAAAAACATCCATGTTGCGTATAAGCCTGAAAAATTAGAAAATACTCTTGGTGAATACCTAAGCAAAAAAGGATTAAAACAATTGAGGATTGCAGAGACAGAGAAATACGCTCATGTCACTTTCTTTTTCAACGGTGGTGTGGAAGAGCCTAATGAAGGGGAAGAAAGAATTTTAATTCCTTCACCTAAAGTGGCTACATACGATTTAAAGCCAGAGATGAGCGCCTATGAAGTTACAGATACTGTAATACCGAAGATAAAATCTAATCAATATGGTTTTATCCTTCTGAATTTTGCAAATCCAGATATGGTAGGACATACTGGAGTTTTAAATGCTGCTATAAAGGCAATTGAAGCAATAGACGAATGCTTAGGAAGAATAGTGAATGCTGTACAAAGTGTGGGCGGGACGATAATTATAACTGCAGACCACGGCAATGCAGAAGAAATGATAGACCATAATACAAAAGAACCACAAACTGCCCATACTACAAATCCAGTTCCTTTTATAGTGATAGGTGAAGGAGATATTGATTTGAGAAAAGACGGTATATTAGCCGATATTGCTCCAACTGTATTAGACATAATGAAATTGTCTATACCTCAAGAGATGACAGGTAAATCTTTAATCATTGGAAGAAAATAAAATTTAAAAAGAAAGGAGAAGTTGACATGTCATCAATAATTGATATTTTTGCGAGAGAAATACTTGATTCAAGGGGAAATCCCACAGTTGAAGTGGAAGTAGAATTAGATAGCGGTGCAGTAGGAAGAGCTGCTGTACCTTCAGGAGCTTCTACAGGTGCTTTTGAAGCAGTTGAATTAAGAGATGGAGACAAAGCAAGATATTTAGGAAAAGGCGTATTGAAAGCTGTTCAAAATGTCAATGATATCATTGCTCCAGAACTAATTGGAATGGAGGCACAAGACCAAGTCGCTATCGACAAAGCGATGATTGAATTGGATGGAACTCCTAATAAAAGCAAATTAGGGGCAAACGCAATTTTAGGGGTATCACTAGCAGTGGCAAAGGCAGCAGCTGAGGAATGTGGTTTACCTTTGTATCAATACCTTGGCGGTGTCAATGCAAAAGTACTTCCTGTACCTATGATGAACATATTAAACGGAGGTAAACACGCCGACAACAATGTAGACATCCAAGAATTTATGATAATGCCTGTTGGTGCTCCAAACTTCCGTGAAGCATTAAGAATGTGTTCAGAAGTTTATCACAATTTGAAAAATGTTTTACATTCTAAAGGATTAAGCACTACAGTTGGAGATGAAGGAGGATTTGCACCTAACCTTACATCAAACGAAGAGGCAATTCAGGTGATTCTTGAAGCTATAGAGAAAGCTGGATATGTTCCAGGAGAAGATATAGCATTAGCATTGGACCCTGCAGCTACTGAAATGTACAAAGAAGATGGGAAATACCATTTTGAGGGTGAGGGAATTGTAAGGACATCTGCTGAAATGGTAGATTTCTTAGAACAGCTTGTAAATAAATATCCTATCGTCTCTCTTGAAGATGGACTTGCTGAAGAAGATTGGGATGGATGGAAACTCTTGACCGACAGGCTCGGTAAAAAAATTCAAATTGTCGGTGACGATATATTTGTAACAAATACTCAAAGACTTTCAAAAGGTATAAGCATGGGAGTTGCAAATTCAATACTCATAAAACTTAATCAAATAGGAACATTAACAGAAACACTTGACGCTATTGAAATGGCAAAAAGAGCAGGTTACACAGCTGTTGTGTCTCACCGCTCAGGAGAGACAGAAGATTCTACAATTGCAGACCTTGTAGTTGGAGTAAATGCAGGGCAAATTAAAACGGGAGCACCTGCAAGAACTGACAGAGTTGTTAAGTACAATCAACTTTTAAGAATTGAAGAGGTTTTAGGAAATACAGCCCAATATCTTGGTAAAAATGCTTTTTACAACGTAAAAAAGTAATTAAAAGGGGATCCAAATGGGTTCCCTTTTTTAATAGTCTGTGTAAAATTATAAGTTAGGTAATATTGCTGACATTTTGCACAAGAGAAGCGACTTGACAGCCCGGCACTCAACCGAAAATGTTAAAAAAGGAGAATAAGAGAAAGGACCAGCCCGTTCAGTTGAGTGCCGGGAAACTTAGCGAGACCGAAAGACGGAAGCGGGGACGAAGCCAAGGATGGCGGAGGCGGGCACCTATTAACTTTTGACACACACTTTTTAATAAAACCTCTTGATTAAGAGATACATTATAGATATAATATAGTATGTGGTATTGTGTTTTTGCAGAGCAAAAATTAGAGATAAGGCGGTGTAAATATGCTAAAAACTGTACTCATGGTTATACACGTTTTAGTTAGTCTTTTCTTAATAGCTGTGATACTTTTGCAAAAAGGTAAAAGTGCAGGCATTTCAGGAGTAATAGCAGGAGGAGCAGAAACCTTCTTTGGTAAAAATAAAGCCCGTACTATGGAGGGAACTTTAGAGAGGCTTACTACCATAGGAGCAGCGGTTTTTATAATTTTGTCTATGGTATTGACGCTATTAATGGCTAAATAATGGCAAAAGACGGCAATATTTGAAATGCTAAAAACCCTTAATGGGTTTTTATTTTTACCGACCATTATTTCAAAAAGGCCGGGTGGTCCAATGAAAATTAAAATTCGAGAAATTACCGAGGAATTAGAATATCAGATGCTTTCCCCCTATGCGACAAAAAGCCGCGAAACCCGCGGCAGAGATAAATATGAGGAAAAGTGTGACATAAGAACTGATTTCCAAAGGGATAGAGATAGAATTATCCACAGTAAGGCTTTTAGAAGGTTAAGCCATAAAACACAAGTCTTTATTTCTCCAGAAGGTGATCATTACCGCACGAGGCTTACACATACGTTAGAAGTGGCGCAAATTGCTAGAACTATTGCAAGAGCGTTGAGGTTAAACGAAGATTTGACAGAAGCAATAGCATTAGGCCATGATTTGGGACATACTCCTTTTGGACATTCAGGAGAAGAAGTTTTAAATAGGCTTTTAAAGGAAGGCTTTAGACACAATCAGCAAAGTATAAGAGTAGTTGAAATTTTAGAAAATGATGGCAAAGGACTTAATTTAACATGGGAAGTTAAAGATGGAATATGTAACCATTCTACTTCTGGAAATCCTCAGACTTTAGAAGGACAAGTCGTTCAAATTTCTGATAAAATAGCTTATATCAATCATGATATAGATGATGCCATAAGAGGCAGAGTTTTAAATCCCGAAGATTTACCTAAAGATTTGATACAGATTTTGGGAGACAAGCACAGCAAAAGAATAGATACTATGGTAAGAGATGTAATAGCGAATAGTTTGGGGAAACCATGTGTATCAATGAGTAAGGAAATTTATGAAGCAACTTACAGTTTAAGGGAGTTTTTGTTTGAAAAAGTTTACATCGGTTCAAAAGCCAAAAGGGATGAAGAGAAGGCTAAAAAAGTAGTAGAGCAATTGTTCTACTACTTTTACGATAATGTCCATAAGATGCCTCAAGAATTTGTAAGACTTGCTGAAATTTACGGTAGAGAAAGAGCGGTAGCAGATTATATTGCAGGCATGACAGATAAATATGCTTTGTTTAAGTATAAAGAGATTTTCTTGCCAAGTCCATGGTTTGAACAAAATATTTTTTAAGATTAATAAATCTAAAAGAAGGATTTTTAAATTTTTTGTCGAATATATATTGGTCGTCACTATGATAATTTTATTATCAAAAAGGAATTTAACAATTTTTGTCGAATAGAATAATTAGGTGATATAGATGGCTTATTCAAGAGAAATGATCGAGAGGGTAATTGAAGAAAATGACATAGTGGATGTAGTTTCAGAGTACGTAGAATTAAAAAAGTCAGGGAGAGAATTCAAAGGTTTATGCCCTTTTCACCGTGAAAAAACACCATCTTTTAGTGTGAGCCCAGAAAAACAAGTATATCATTGCTTTGGCTGCAATGCCAGCGGAAATGTTGTAACCTTTGTGATGAATGTCGAAAATCTTACTTTTAAAGAAGCTATTGAATTTCTTGCTGAAAGAGCTGGAATAACTCTCACAGAAACTTATCTTACTGAAGCAGAGTATCGAAAAAAAAAGCTTATTGACGAAATATATAAAGTAAATAAATTAGCTGCTATGTACTTTTACAACAAACTTTTTTCGGAAGAAGGGAGACAAGCGTTAGCTTATATAAAAAAAAGAGGATTGACGGAGAGTACTATAAAAAAATTTGGATTAGGGTATTCGCCATCTCAGGGAGATAGTTTGTTAAAATTTCTAAAAGAAAAAGGTTATTCAGAAGATTTTCTTGTTAAAGCAGGACTTTTGTCAAAAAAAAATAATAGTTATTATGATAGATTCAGAAACAGGATAATGTTTCCGATTATAGACGTAAAAGGTAATGTAATAGGATTTGGAGGACGTTCTATAGCTGATACTCTGCCAAAATACTTAAACACTCCCGAGACAGAGGTATTTAAAAAAAGGAAAACGTTGTTTGCAATAAATTTTGCAAAAAAATCTCAACAAGATAAGTTTATAATTGTAGAAGGATATATGGACGCAATCTCCCTTTATCAAGCTGGAATAGACTACGTTGTCGCTTCTTTAGGAACTGCTTTGACGTTGGACCAAGCAAAACTAATAAAAAAATATAAAAAAAATGTCATAATAGCATACGATTCAGATGAGGCAGGCATTAACGCTACCTTAAGGGGGCTTGACATTCTTGATGAATTAAATTTAAATATAAAGGTATTAAGTATACCTCAAGGTAAAGACCCTGATGAGTTTATAAAAAAAGAAGGAGTGGAAGTATTTACTCAACTTATAGAAAAAGCCGATAGTTTAATTGAGTATAAATCAAAAATCTATAAAAAGAATCTCAATATGGATAGCCCTCAAGACAGGATACTTTACATTAAAAAAATTGCAAGAGATATTGCAAAAATTTCTGACGAAGTCAAAAAAGAAGTCTATATTTCTGTTGCAGCGAAAATCGCTCAAATACCTGAGGATGCTGTGAGAACAGAAATTAGTCGTTTTGTCAATAGCAAAATTGAAAAAAATCAAAAAAATATGTATATGGCTGGCAAGATAAGGCATAATATATACAGTAGTAGTAAAATATCACCAGAAAAGTACTTGATTGCTTTGCTTCTTTATGATAACGGTATTTATCCAAAAATTAAAGGTAGAATAGATAGTGATATGTTTGAGAATGTTAAATTAAAGCCAATTTTTGATGAGATAATAAAAAGGTTAGAAGATGGTAAAAAAACAGATGTAAATGATATTGTCTATCTTTTGGAGGAAGAGACTCTTATCTCTGAATTTACTGATATAATCAGAATCTTTTATGCAAGCGATGATATAACAGAGCAAGTCGTCAATGATACTATTAACAAAATCATTTTCAATAATTTAATCAAAAAAAGAGAAAAAATCAAAGAAGAGATAAATAAAGCGCATATTGCTGGAAATATAGATGCTGAAAGGCAATTATTAATAGAATTACAAAATTGTGAAAAGGAGATGCTAAAGATAAAAAATGGCTAAAAGGAGAGAAACCCAGAGGGAGGGGAAACCTATGAACAACGAAAAATTGTCTAAAGAAGCTATTACAGAGCTTATCAATAAAGGGAAAAAAACTGGGATGCTAACCTACAATGAGATAATGGATTCTTTAGAAGATATTGATTTGAATCCTGACCAAATTGAAAAAGTGTATGATACTTTTGAAGATTTGGGTATAGAGATTGTGGGAGAGGAACCTCGTCAGGAAGAAATACCAGAAGAAGATTTAGACCTTGACCTTTCTCTTCCTGAGGGAATCAGCATAGACGACCCTGTCAGAATGTATTTAAAAGAGATAGGCAAGATTCCTCTTCTCACTCCTGAAGAGGAAATAGAATTAGCCAAAAGAATAGAACAGGGGGATGAAGAAGCTAAAAAAAGGCTTATAGAAGCTAACTTAAGACTTGTAGTGAGCATTGCCAAAAGATATGTAGGAAGAGGAATGCTTTTCCTTGATTTGATACAAGAGGGAAATTTAGGCCTTTTAAAAGCTGTAGAAAAATTTGACTACAGAAAAGGCTATAAATTCAGTACCTATGCCACATGGTGGATAAGGCAGGCTATTACAAGGGCTATTGCGGACCAAGCAAGGACAATAAGAATTCCTGTCCACATGGTAGAAACTATTAACAAATTGATAAGAGTTCAAAGACAACTGTTGCAGGAATTGGGTCGCGAACCTACTCCAGAGGAATTAGCAAAAGAAATGGGTATGCCTGAAGAGAAAGTAAGGGAGATAATGAAGATAGCTCAAGAGCCTGTATCATTAGAAACCCCGATTGGGGAAGAAGAGGATAGCCATCTCGGGGATTTTATACCTGATGAAGATGCACCAGCTCCAGCAGAGGCTGCTGCATTTACAATGCTAAAAGAGCAATTGATGGATGTTCTCGACACTTTAACCCCGAGGGAAGAGAAGGTATTAAGGTTGAGATTTGGACTTGATGATGGTAGAGCAAGGACATTAGAGGAAGTCGGTAAAGAATTTAATGTTACAAGAGAGCGCATAAGACAAATTGAAGCAAAAGCGTTGAGAAAATTGAGACATCCTTCTCGATCTAAAAAATTGAAAGATTTTCTTGATTAAAAGATAGCTGTCTTGACAATGGGGCAAAAATCTGTATAATTATTATTGTATTCCTCAGTAGCTCAATGGTAGAGCAACCGGCTGTTAACCGGTAGGTTGTAGGTTCGAGCCCTACCTGAGGAGCCATTTTTTGGGCCTTTAGCTCAGCTGGCAGAGCGGTCGGCTCATAACCGATTGGTCCGGGGTTCAAATCCCTGAAGGCCCACCATTAAAATAGATATTTTAAAAAGCATTTGAGGCTATCAAATGCTTTTTATTTTTTATTGGGAGGATTTTATGAAGCTGACTGAGAGATTAAAAAAAATAGTTGAATATATACCTTATGGAACAAAAGTAGCGGACATAGGAACTGACCACGGTTTTATTCCTGTTTACCTTATTGAAAATAACATAGCTTCTTACGTAATAGCTTCTGATTTAAAATCAGGTTCACTGAATAAGGCTATAGAAGAAATAAAAAAGCGCGGATTGCAAGGCTTTATTGATACGAGATTAGGAAATGGGTTGTCTGTTTTAAAGCCTCATGAGGTAGAAGTTGTTGTAATTGCAGGAATGGGTGGAATTTTAATTTCTCAAATACTTGAGGAAAGTAAAGAAATCGCGAAAACCATCCAAAGATTTATATTACAGCCCATGAGAGATTCTGATTATCTGAGAAAGTATCTTGTTGAGAATGGTTATAAAATTTATGATGAAGATTTAGTAAAAGAAAAACAAAAGTATTATGAAATACTTGTAGCAGAACATGGTAGACAAAATATCAAAAATGACATATATTATGATATAGGACAAAAACTCATAGAGAAAAATCATCCTTTGTTAAAAGATTTTGTGCAATACAAAATAGATAAAATTCAGAGAATTATTAATAAACTTCCAAAAGAGAAGAAAAAATATAATCAATTAAAAGAAAAATTAGAGAAATTCGAGGTGTTGAGGGATGGGCTTAAAATGTCAAACAATAGCTTCTATGATGGATAAGCTTGCACCGCGAAAACTTGCTGAAGAATGGGATAACGTTGGATTGATTGTTGGAGACGGCTCCAAAGATGTATCTAAAGTTTTAGTGGCATTAGATACAACTTTTGAAGTTGTTAAAGAAGCAATTGAAAAGAAAGTTGACATGATTATCACTCATCATCCGTTAATTTTTAAGCCTATAAAGAATGTAAGAACTGATAATCCAGTTGGTTCTTTGCTGATCCGACTTATAAAAAACGATATATCTCTTTATGCAGCTCATACCAGTTTTGACATAGCTCAAAATGGAATAAATGATATATTATGCAATGTTTTGGGCATATACGACAGAGAGATTTTAGATGTTACCTATTCAGAAGGTTATAAAAAGATTGCAGTTTATGTGCCAGAAGGCTACGAAGAAGTTGTCAAAAATGCCATGTGTAGTGCGGGAGCAGGTTTTATTGGGAATTACAGCGATTGTACTTTTCAGATTTCAGGATTAGGAAGTTTTAGACCATTGGAAGGGACTAATCCCTTTATTGGAGAAAAAGGGAGAGTTGAAAAGACTTCTGAGGTAAAAATAGAAACGGTAGTTCCACAAAAACTTTTAGAAAAAGTTATTAAGGCGATGTTGAGCGTACACCCTTATGAAGAAGTTGCTTATGATGTATATCCTTTAGAAAATATAAAAGTAGAATATGGGCTTGGAAGGATAGGTTATATAACTGAAACTACTTTGAAAGAGTTAGCTTTGCAAGTTAAAGCAAAACTGAAATTGTCAAATTTGAGAGTGGTAGGAGACCTTGAAAAAAAGATTAAAAAAGTTGCAGTCTGCGGAGGAAGCGGTGCAAGTCTTATTCATAAAGCGTTTTTCAAAGGAGCGGATGTCTTAATAACAGCAGATATTGGTTATCACGATGCTGTGGAAGCTCAACACCTCGGATTGTCTCTAATTGATGCAGGGCATTTTGGAACAGAAAATATTGCAGTTAGGTTTATAGCAGAATATATAATAGATGAAACGCAAAAACAAGGTTATGAAATAGATGTGATTGTAAGTGAAACTCAAAAGGATCCTTTTGTTTATTTGTAAGAGTATTGACATATAATGATATATATGATAGTATATATTCAAGAAATATAATATGTGAGTAAGTCGGATGGCCGCGTGCGATTTCGCACGAGGAAAGTCCGAGCTCCATAGGGCAGGGTGCCGGGTAACACCCGGTGGAGGCGACTCCAAGGAAAGTGCAACAGAAATATACCGCCTGGCACTAAATGTGTTATGGAAAATATATTCTTAATGTAAAATATTAAATAACACATTTAGTGCCAGGTAAGGGTGGAAAGGTGAGGTAAGAGCTCACCAGGGACCAGGCGACTGGTCTGCTCTGCAAACCCCACCTGGAGCAAGGCGAATAGGAGGGAGTAGGTGGCCCGCCGTTTCCCTCGGGTTATGCCGCTAAAGGTGTCGGGCAACTGACTACCGTAGATAGATGGCCATCCTCGACAGAACTCGGCTTATAGACTTGCTCACATATTTTTTAAAAGACACCATGACTTTCATGGTGTCTCAGATTGACGACAAACCCCACTTTTTATCTACGTAAAAAGTGGGGTTTGCTTTGTATTTGGATATAATTTGATAAATATTGGATAAAAATCATGGAAAGGTGAAGAACCCTTCCTTTTTTTCCATAACCATGTCGCTAATTTCTTTAAATTCATGCATGCGAAAATAAGCATCACCTGCATGGACAATTTTTTTATCCCTCTTAATATTGTCCTGTCAATTCTCAAATTAAATCTCCAAAGATTTTCAAATTATGATAGCATTTTTTAAGGGCATAAAATATTTTTTCTCAAATTATTACAGCCTGATTAAAAATTTTTTCACTTTTTAAGAGCATTACTGCCAAAATATGTTAAAAGTTAATTGCGATGTTTGAAACCGCAATAACAACAACGGATAATAGTTTATATTTTTATATTCTACGTATTAGCATTTAAAGGCTATTTATTCGCAACAAAAAATTAATAAGAATAAGTGGCGATATAGCGTAGGTGAAACACCCATTCCCATGCCGAACACGGAAGTTAAGCCCTCCAGCGCCGATGGTACTGCTTTCGCGGGAGAGTAGGTCGCTGCCGGTAATTTAAAAAGAGGTAGTCTGTTTTTAAAATGGACTATCTCTTTTTTATTTTAATGTTTCAAAAATTAGTCTTAGATTTTTATTTGAAAAACTTAGAAAACAACAAAAAACAAAAAAAGAAAAGCTTATAAAGATAGTAAAATACGACGTAAAATGAAAGTTGATACTCTCATAATAAAATGTTACCATCGAATTGGAAGATCTTCCAAAATAAAATTTGTATGGATGGAGGTTAGAAGTGAATGAATAAAATTTTTACAAAAAAGTTCCTTGCGGTGTTTTTAATGGTTGTTGTTATGATAACAAATTTAATCAATGTTGCGAATGCACAAGCATTAAACACAAAATTTAAAGGAAACATTTCAACTATATACTCTAAAGATGGAAAAAATCTCGAAGTTATAAGAGATGGCAAGAAAATTCTTAGTGTAACAAGAAAAAATGCTTTAGAAAATTCTAATTCCTTAGAGATATATATTTGTATAATTGGTGTTTTTGTTTTTTTCTTGTGTGGGATGATGTATAATATTTTGTGTAAGGAAACTTGACTAAAAAAAGAAAAATAAGGTACATTTGTTTTTATTTCAGCTATTGTCCTCCTCAATGATGGTATACCGAATAGGTATTGAATGAATAATATTTTTATCAGTACTACTGGGTCTATACTTGGTCTACCATAATCTTTGGAGTATTTATCTTTTACTAAGTCATATATGAAATCAAATTTGATGACTTTTTCTATTTTTCTCAATAGGTGATCTTGGGGAACTAATTGATCTATGCTTACAAATTCTATTTGTTTTGTCTTGCATCATCTTTTTTTGATAACATCTTTTTCTACCCCTTTTATTTTTTTGTTTAAATTAAAATGCGGGATCCCTTTTATTATACCGGGATCCCGAAATTTTGTCTAAAGTCTGATACCATGGCTTTCATGGTATTTTTTATTGAAAAATTGTTTGGTTAGTAGATTTTTGTTTGATTTAATGTTTCTTTTTTGCTAATATTATATATGGTAAAACTAATAAAAGGAGAGATTTGCATGAGCATACACATAGGAGCTAAAGAAAATGAGATTGCTCAGACAGTGCTGTTACCAGGTGACCCGTTGAGGGCAAAATACATAGCCGAAAATTTTCTTGAAGATGCAAAATGCTATAATGAAATTAGAGGTATGTACGGTTTTACAGGGTATTATAAAGGTAAAAGAGTATCAGTCCAGGGTACAGGCATGGGTGTACCTTCTTTGTCTATTTATGTAAACGAGCTTATTACCAGCTATAATGTCAAAAACCTCATTAGAATAGGAACTTGCGGAGCTTTACAGCCAGATATAAAATTAAGGGACATAGTAATCGCTATGAGCTCTTCAACAGATTCTGCAATAAATAAAATTAGATTTAATGGAATGGATTACGCTCCTACTGCAAGTTTTAAGTTGCTCAAAAAGGCTTATGACGTAGCAATAGAACAAGGAATACAACCCAAAGTAGGAAACATTCTCACAACAGACACTTTCTATCATGATGACCATCACAGTTGGAAACTATGGGCAAAATTTGGCGTATTGGCAGTAGAAATGGAAACAGCGGGGCTTTACACGCTTGCAGCGAAATACAAAGTGGATGCACTTACAATATTGACTGTAAGTGACAGTCTAGTTACGGGAGAAGCAACATCTGCAGAGGAAAGACAAAAGACTTTCATGGATATGGTAAAAATTGCCTTGGAAATAGCTGAATAATTTATAAAGAGGATAGCTTTATGTTATCCTCTTTTAAAATAATGGCTTTGAAAGGAGATGATTTTTATGCAACCTATGAAATTTAGACCTATTTTTATGGAGAGAATATGGGGAGGAAACGCATTAAGAGAAAGGTTTGGCTTTGATATACCTTTAGATAAAAAAGTTGGAGAACTGTGGACAATATCTGACAATAGAACTGCTGTAAGTATAGTTGATGGTGGAGAGTTTGATGGTGAGAAATTAAATGTGGTGGCTGAGAAATTTTCTGATGAAATATATGGCAAAGGCATAAAATATCAAAGATTTCCTCTTCTTATAAAAATAATTGACGCGCAGGACAAACTATCCGTGCAGGTTCACCCTGACGACGAGTATGCCTTCAAACATGAAAATGGGGATTCTGGTAAGACGGAGATGTGGTACATAATTGATGCAAAGCCAGGGGCAAAACTGGTATGTGGCTTAAAAGAGGGTACCACAAAAGAAGAGTTTAAAAAATTGTTACAAGAAGAAAGATTGGAGGAGTGTTTAAAAGAAGTAGAGGTACAAGCGGGAGATGTAGTTTACATACTCTCTGGAATGGTACATGCCATAGGAGAAGGAATACTTATATGTGAAATTCAGCAAAATTCTGACCTCACTTATAGAATCTATGATTACAACAGAGTTGATGAATTTGGCAGAAAAAGAGAGCTACATGTTGAAAAAGCTCTGGAAGTGATAGATTTCGATTTAAAGACTGATAAAATAGTGCCACAGTTCGAAAATATAGAAGGTGGGCAGATATCTCATGTGGTTAAATCTCCGTATTTTGATGTAAGTATAATTAAAGTGGAGAAAGAAGTAGAACTGAATACGGGTGGCAAATTCAACACCTTAACTGCTGTTGAGGGAAGTTGTGAAATTAGGTATGACAACTTGAATATAAATCTAAAAGCTGGAGAGACTGTTTTGATACCTGCAGCCATTCAAAAATATTTGCTTGTAGGTAATTGTAAAATTCTTAAGGCTTATGTTTAATGGCGGAGGTGTGATATTGACAACCCATTTTTAAAATTGTATAATAAGAGGCAGAAAAAAGTGGGGTTATAGCTCAGCTGGTCAGAGCGCTACGTTGACATCGTAGAGGTCACAGGTTCGATCCCTGTTAACCCCACCATATTTATTATGAAGGTTAAACGCTCAAAAAGAGCGTTATTTTTTATTTTGGTGTCCATTTGGTGCCCAAATTCTATAACTTTTCGGTTTTGAAACCCACTCTTTTTGGAATGTCATAGCTCAAAAAATAGGAAAAAGATAGAGATAATTGTTGAAAACATTTTATTTAAGGTATATAATAAAGCTGTGATTACCAAATAATTGGGGGGATTTACATGAATTTGAATTCTTACATAGACAATATGAGGAATGAGATTATAAAATCAGTGCAGGAGGTTGTCAGAATAAAAAGTGTTCAAGATAACCCTAAGCCTGGTATGCCTTATGGTGAAGGTGTAGCCAAGGCATTAGAAAAAGCTTTAGAGATTGCTAAAAACCTTGGGTTTAGAACAAAGAATGTTGATGGTTATGTGGGATATGCGGAGTACGGTGAAGGAGAAGAAATGATAGGAGTGTTAGGGCATTTGGATGTGGTTCCTGAAGGCGACGGGTGGATTTATCCGCCTTATGGTGCTGAAATCCACGATGGTAAAATGTATGGAAGAGGGACTGTAGATGACAAAGGCCCAATTATTGCTGCTTTATACGGTTTGAAGGCGATAAAAGACGCTGGATTAAAGCTTTCTAAAAGAGTAAGGATTTTATTTGGAACAAATGAAGAGTCTGGTTCTCACGAGATAGAGTATTACTTAAAACATGACGAAGTGCCGACAATGGGGTTTACTCCTGATGCTCAATATCCTATCATATATGCAGAAAAAGGTATTACTATGTTTAGAGTTGTCAAAGATTTTGAAAAGAAACCTAAAAATTTAATAGTAAAATATATTCGTGGTGGTCAAAGACCTAATGTAGTGCCTGATTATTGCGAATGTGGACTTGAAGTAAAGGATGAAAATAAAAAGAGAGAAATAAAAGAAAAATTACAAACTTTTGTAAAAGAAACTGGTTATGATATAAAGGCGGAAGAAAACAATGACTTGTTAACTATTAAGTCCATAGGAGTTTCTGCTCATGGTAGTCTTCCGCATCTTGGGAAAAACGCTATAATGCAATTGTTGCTCTTTCTTGATAGAATTGATTTAGAAGACAGCGATGTCAAAGATTTTATACATTTCTTTGCTCAAAATGTAGGAATGGAGACAGATGGAAAGACTTTTGGGGTTTATTTAAAAGATGGAACTGGAGAACTGACTTTTAATGTAGGAACGATAGAGTTAGATGAGAATAAAGGGACTTTAGGGTTAAATATAAGGTATCCGGTAAAATATAAATATGAAGATTGGATGACTCCTTTTGAAGAGAAGATCAAACCTTATGGCATACGAGTGGAAGATATGATGCATCAGCCACCGTTGTATTTTCCACCAGACCATCCGCTTATCAAAGCACTTAGCAATGTTTACGAAGAACAAACAGGTCAAAAAGCGGAACTTTTGGCGATTGGTGGAGGAACATATGCAAAAGAAATGAAAAACATGGTGGCCTTTGGACCTGTATTTCCAGGGAAACCTGATTTGGCGCATCAGGCAAATGAATATATTGAGATAGAAGATTTAATATTGAACGCAAAGATATATGCTCATGCCATATATGAGCTGGCAAAATAAAATCCTTCACAACGAGGGATTTGAGTTTGTTGACAAACTTTTATGTTAAATTAAGTCTCCAGCTTTATATTAAAGTGCAGGCTTACGTATCTAAGTCGTGTCATAGGCTTCCTTTGGGCAGCTTCCGAATTCGCTTTCTTTCTTACATGAAAGGAAGCTTTAATTTAAGTTTACAAAAATTCTTTTAAGGAAATAATTATTTAAGAGCTGCTCATGGGAAGCTGCTTTTCCAAAACTTCGCCAAGACACACTAAGATACTTCCGCAATGCACTTTACGCATAAAAGCGGAGACTTTTTAAATGGACTTTGTCTACACTCTAAAATCCTTCACAACGAAGGATTTTATTTTAGTGTAAGATAGATTCCTGTTTCCTCTAAAATAAATCCCATATCCATCCAAAATAGAGAAGAATCATTTAAATAAACAGATATAACTCAAATATGTTTTAAAAAATTTGATATAACTTACTTCTTTTTCCAATCCTTTGTTATCATTTTCATTTGGTAACAAAAACTCATTTATTATAATTCTGTTAATTGGTTCATAGGGGTCTTGAAAAATTGTCAGCCAGATTCGCGATTTTTTTCATACCATTTAATAACACAAACCATTCAGTATCGTTTTCATATTTTAAAATATGTTGTGTAAAATTAATCCCTACAATTTTCTCTATTTCACTTTTCATTGTGGCAATATACTTATCGCGAGGAGTTCACTCAAAGTAGTGTTTATACACCTAAAAGATATAACATCATTCATGTTATTCCTCTTTTCTTAAAATAACATCTTTATTAATTGATAAGCTTTGTATATTATAAATTCTATAAAAACGTTTAAATTCCTTCTTTTATAGAAAGAAACTCAAAAATTAATGATTGACATATTTTAGAGGGATGTATATAATAAAAATAGAAGTTGTGGGGTTATAGCTCAGCTGGTCAGAGCGCTACGCTCACATCGTAGAGGTCACAGGTTCGATCCCTGTTAACCCCACCATATTTATTATGAAGGTCAAACGCTCAAAAAGAGCGTTATTTTTTATTTTGGTGCCCATTTGGTGCCCAAAATTTTTTCTATTTTTTGAATGGCATCTCTTTTTTTCCGGAGCCACATGAAAGCATTGTAAGGAAATTAAAGTCACCTCTTGACATATTATCGAAATGCTGTAGAATGATAGTATAATGAAAATCTTATTAAACTTTTTGGCGTTTTAAAAACTATTGCATGGAGGTTAATATAATGTACATTCCAACGATTAATCCTTATGCTTTTAAAATAGGACCTATTGCAGTCCATTGGTATGGAATTTTTATGGCACTTTCCATTGCTATAGGTGCATATTACTTATATAAACAGGCAATGAAATTAAATTATGATGAGGATTTTTTGTTAAACCTTTTAATGGTTGTAGTAATTTCAGGGGTAGTTGGAGCAAGGTTGATGTTTGTTTTGGCAAATTACCCTGAATGGTTTATTAAAAATCCTATTCAGGTGCTAAAGATTTATGAAGGTGGCTTGTCATGGCACGGAGCAGTTTTGGGAGGCTTTTTGGCGGGGCTTTACTATTGCCGTAAAAAAGGAGTAAGGATAAATCCATTAGAGGATTTTGCTGTTTTAGGACTTGCAATTGGAAACATATTAGTTAGAATTGGCAATATTTTCAATCAAGAAGTATTAGGGAGACCTACTGAGTTTGCTTTTGGTAGATGGCCTGCTCAACTGGTAGGAGTTGCTATGGGCATGATACTTCTTACTAGGTATTTTTATATACAAAAAAAACATATGCCTGATGGATACCAATTTTGGTCTTTTATATTTTACTATCAACTGATGAGAGGGTTAATTGAAGAAACTGTAAGGGATAATCCTTTAATATGGCCTGTATATTTAAATGAAAAATGGGGAATAGGATTTTTCACCTTGACTCAGTTGGTAACACCTTTCATTTTGATATTGGCATACTGGATGATAAGAAGAGTGTTAAATGACCCGAATAAACAATTTTACAATTAAACTGCCTTTGAGGCAGTTTTCTTATTTAAGGCAAATTAAGAAAAAAGGTAGATGGTATTCGTTAATCTTTATAATTTGTAAAGGTGATTAATTTAGTAACTTTAGTGAAGCCTTACAGGGGCTGTTTCTTGTTTATTTTTTATTGTCTAAATGGAAATATGTATGATAAAATGAAATCAAAGAAAACTTCAAGAAATTTTCCGATTTTTGAATCATCTTAGAATTACCTGAAAGGTGAATAAATAAATTTGCTCTGTGAATAAGTAATGAAAAGTGATAAAAAAGAAAGGAGGGTGGCAGTATGCCTCTACCAAAGGAGGATAAAATATACACTTATGCTGATTATTTAAAGTGGCCAGAAAATGAAAGGATAGAATTGATTAATGGACAAGTTTATTTAATGACACCTCCTTCAAGAATTCATCAAGAAATATTAGGAGCAATATTTTATCAATTTTACGATTATCTAAAAAATAGACCATGCAAAGTATATTTGGCACCTTTTGGTGTTAGGCTTCCTAAAGGCGATGAAAAAAGTAATGAAGAGATAAAAACTGTTGTTGAGCCAGATATGGTGGTTATCTGCGATGAATCAAAACTTGATAATGAAGGATGCAAAGGGGCTCCTGATTTAATTGTAGAGATTGTATCACCGTCAACAAGAAAAAGGGATAGAGTAGAAAAATTTAATCTGTATGAAAAACATGGTGTAAAAGAGTACTGGATTGTAGAGCCAGAAGATAAAATTGTGAGTGTATTTGTTTTGCAAGAAAACAAGAGATATGGGGTAAAAGTATATACTGATAAAGATAAAATTAAAGTTTCCCTCTTTGATGACCTTATAATTGATTTGGCGCTTATCTTTAACTATTGAGTAATCTAAATTGAAACTACTTTATTCTACCACATTTTAATGGTAAAATTATATTGGCAAATTTTTTACAGAGGAGCTGAAAGGATGGAAAAAAGAAAAGTTTTTGATGACTTATTAGTTAAGATTGACCAAAAAGCAAGAGAAATTGATGATATGGATGAATTTTATCGTGAAGTTGTTAAAATATTAGCAGACAATGTCCCTTACTACAATTGGACGGGTTTTTATTTCATGAAGGATGGAGAGTTAGTAATAGGACCTTATATTGGTAGACCTACAGAACATGTGAGAATAAAAGTGGGACAGGGTGTTTGTGGAAGGGCTGTCGCAGAAAAAAAATACTATAATTGTTGATGATGTGACAAAAGAAGACAATTATCTTGCCTGCAGCTTTGAGACAAAATCTGAAATTGTAGTGCCAATATGGGTACATGGCGAAATAATAGGAGAAATAGATATTGACAGTGATGACTTAAGGGCTTTTGATGAAGAAGATAAAAGATTTTTAGAAAAAGTTGCAGAAATTATAGGTCGAAAACTCAAAAAATAGATTTCCATTGATTTTTTGTGGTATAATAATTATATTAGGAAGGAGGATTAGCTATGAGAGAAAGAGTAGAAGAAGTATTAGAGCTTCTAAGACCATCTCTTCAATCAGACGGAGGAGATGTGGAACTTATTGATGTTACAGATGATGGGATTGTAAAAGTAAGGCTGACAGGTGCTTGTGGAGGATGCCCTTTTGCTACTTTGACGCTGAAAGAAGGCATTGAAAGGGCTCTCAAAGAAGAAATTCCTGAAGTTAAAGAAGTGATAGCAGTTTAAAAAATCCGGGTTATCCGGATTTTTTTTGCTATATAAGCAGGATTTTTTAACCATACATAGAATAGTATATATGGGAATATTTTCAAGGAGGTCTATGTATGGTTAAAAAATTTTGTTTAGCAGGATTGATTGTCTTGATGTTATTTCTAAATTTATCAAATGTCTATTCAGAAGTTAATACTTCTTCAGAAGAAAAAATATTACAAAAAATAACAATGGAAGTGCCTTTTACAAAGGGATTAAAATTGGTGGAACATAATCTGCAAAACGGGTTATACAGCTTTAAATTTAAAGGAAATAAACCCTTTAAGACTTTAAAAATTGTATATGATAGTGACAAAAATAAGTTAGATTATATAGACTATTACGTAGATACTTTTACACATTTTTACAATAATTTGCCAGTTAGATATTCAAAGGGTGAGTCGATAATTTTAGCACACAATTTGATATCTTTGATTACAGGAGAGGAATATCAATTTGTAAAAAGCCTTTTAGATGAGGAGTATATTGATGAGAGCTTAGAAAAACCACATATCTATAAGCTAATATTTAAAAAGGTGATAAACAATCTCATAGTGGATAATAGAGAAATAGTTGTGTACATAGATTCTCATTCAGGAGAAGTTGTTAAATTTTTTGCTGAAAATCTTTCGGAAGAAGTAGAATACGAAGATACAAAAAATATTAAAAGTGTTGATGAGATAAAAAGCTTATATCAAAGATATGTTGTTCCTCAGCTTATGCTTTATAATGATGGGAAAAAATATCGGTTTGTGTATATTCCCTCTTTAAATCCTCTGTTTTATGCCATTGATGCTAAAAGTGGTATTTTTACTGATTATAAAGGAAATGATATAAAAGAAGAAATGGCTAAGCTGGATTTTGTAAAGTTAAACATTAAAGACTCTGCGTTAAAAAATCCAGAGACAATTGCTCAAGATATAGCAAAAAATTTAAAAATAGATAAAATTTCTTTGCTCAAATCCGGTTATGTGAATAATTTTTATTTGACGGGTAAACCGGCTGTGACCTATGATTGGAATTTTACAAGTTTAAAAGACAAAATTTTAAATATAAATGTAGCAATTGATTCTCACGACCAAAGTGTTATTCACTTAGGTTTTGGTTATTGGAATTATAAGGAGAAAAATTTTAGAATACTTGATATGGAAGAGGCAAAGACATATGTGAAAGAACATCTTTATAATTATTTGTCTTGTGATTTTTTGGTAGCATATCCTATGAATTATCGAGATAATAAAATTTATACTTTTTATAGACAAACAAACAATACGATAATTTCTAATAATTATATAACCATTGAAACAAATAAGGAAGGAATAATTAAAAAAATAATTTTTAATTGGGATTATATTGATTTTCCAAAGATAGACAATACTATCAATACACAAGTTACTCAAAATATTTTTATAGATAGTGGTTTTAAACTGTACTATTTTATAACAAAGAATAAAAAAGGTAAATTAGTGTATATACCTAACTCTTTGGAGTTTATGATAGATGCCAGCACAGGGGAAAAGATATATTACAGTTCTTTAAATTGGGAGGAGGATTAGAGAATGGACAATGAAATTTTGAAACTTGAAGCGGCTGAAGAATTAGGACTTCTTGAAAAGGTAAAAAAAGTTGGATGGTCTAAGTTATCTGCCCAAGAAACTGGGAAGATAGGTTCAATAGTTAAGAAAAAGATGAAAATGCAACAGGAGGTAGGAAAAAAAGAAAAGTTGTGATATACTCTATTTGAGGTGAATTGCCATGGGGGATAAAAATTTGTTTGAAGAGGCTGCTCGCCTCATTAAGCAGTCAAGAAAAACTATTGTATTGACAGGAGCAGGTATATCAACGGAAAGTGGTATACCTGATTTTAGAAGCCCAGGAAGGGGTCTGTGGGAGAAGTTAGATCCAATGGAGGTTTTGTCAACGGGAGTATTGTACAATTTCCCGGAGGAATTTTATAAAGTTGGTTTCAAGATTTTGTCTTCAATGAGAAATGCTGAGCCTAATGAAGCTCATTACATATTAAGCGAAATGGAGAAAGAAGGTATAATTTTTGGAGTAATTACACAAAATATAGACAATCTTCATCAAAAAGCGGGTTCTAAAAATGTATTCGAAGTTCACGGCAATACGAGAGAAGGAAGTTGTTTACATTGTGGAAAAAAAGTCTCTTTTGAAGTTTTAGAGGAAAAAGTAAATAAAAAACAAATTCCTCCTCGCTGCGATGAGTGTGGTGGGTTACTGCGGCCTGATGTAGTACTATTTGGAGATCCTATGCCTTATGTTTTTGATTTGGCAGTAAAAGAAGTAAAGTCCAGCGATTTGTTAATAGTCATAGGTTCTTCTTTGGCAGTTTCGCCAGTGAACTTTTTGCCAGATATAGTAAGACATTTAATAATTATAAATGCGACAGAGACTCCTTATGACTATAAAGCTGATGTAGTTATAAGGGAAAAAGCAAGCTATGCGCTTAGAAATATATGGGATATTATAAAATTTCAATAAAAAATTTGACAATTCGATATATAAGTGCTATGATAGAGAAGTAAATTATTTATCAAGTTTGGAGGAAGATATAAATGGTAAGAGGTAAAGTAAAATGGTTTAATGCCGAGAAAGGCTATGGCTTTATTGAAAGGGAGGATGGCACAGACGTATTTGTCCATTACTCAGCAATTGAAGGTGATGGCTTTAAGACATTGGAGGAAGGACAAAAAGTTGAGTTCGAGGTAGTTGAAGCTGCAAAAGGACCACAAGCTTCTAAGGTAAGAAAGGTAAACTGACGTGAAATTAAACCCTAACATTAAATATGTTAGGGTTTTTTGATATAGGAGGTATTTACTATGAGTGATTACATTGTAAGAGCTACAGCTTATAATAATAAAATATTAGCTATTGCAGCTTTTTCAACACAAACTGCCCAGAAGGCTAAAGAAATTCACAATCTCACACCTACCACTTGTGCAGCTTTAGGAAGAGCTTTGACAGCTGTCGCTATGATGCGAGTTATGATGAAGGGTGAAAAAGACAAGGTCACTTTAGTTATAAAAGGTGATGGGCCTATAGGGAATATTGTTGCAGTGTCAAATTACCCGGGAATTGTCAAAGGGTATGTAGGAAATCCTACAGTGGATTTACCACTGTCTGAAAAAGGAAAATTAGATGTAGGCAAAGCTGTTGGTAAAAATGGATATGTGACTGTTATAAAAGATATAGGTTTAAAGGAACCTTACATTGGAACTGTAGAGCTTCAAACTGGGGAAATCGGGGAAGATATAGCCTATTATTTTTATGCCTCTGAGCAGGTACCTTCTGCTGTTGGGGTAGGAGTGTTAGTGGGAAAAGAAGGAAATGTTTTAGCTTCTGGAGGCTTTATTATACAGTTATTGCCTAATGTTGAAGAAGAAGTTGTAGCAAAGCTAGAGGAAGTACTCAGGAATATTTCTTCAGTTACAGAATTGTTAAGGAATGGATATCTACCAGAAGATATATTGAACCATATATTAGGGGAGATGGGACTTAATATTTTAGAAAGAGTAGATTTAAAATATGAATGTGATTGTTCACAAGAAAGATTTGAAACTGCTATAATTGCTCTTGGAAAAGAGGAGATAGAAAAACTTATTTCAGAAGGACAATCTGTTGAAGCTGTATGCCATTTTTGTGGTAAAAAGTATTTGATAGAGGAAAGTAGGCTTAAAGAATTGCTGAGAATTGCAGAGGAATAAAGCAAATTTAAGAGAATCATCGATATTTTTTATTTTTAATTAGACATAAAGGCGAAAAAATCCTCAAAATAGTGTTGACTAATAGCAGTTTTTTATGTATACTATTACTTGCACGGCAGTAGAATGGTCGTATAGCTCAGCTGGGAGAGCACCTGCCTTACAAGCAGGGGGTCATAGGTTCGAGTCCTATTGCGACCACCACGGCCCAATAGCTCAGTTGGTTAGAGCGCCAGCCTGTCACGCTGGAGGTCGAGGGTTCAAGTCCCTTTTGGGTCGCCAGTTATGCCTCGATAGCTCAGTTGGTAGAGCAAGGGACTGAAAATCCCTGTGTCAGTGGTTCGATTCCACTTCGAGGCACCATTATGCGGACATAGCTCAGTTGGTAGAGCATCACCTTGCCAAGGTGAGGGTCGCGAGTTCGAGTCTCGTTGTCCGCTCCAATATGGCGACATAGCCAAGTGGTAAGGCAGAGGTCTGCAAAACCTTTATTCCCCGGTTCGAATCCGGGTGTCGCCTCCATAAAAATATGAAACTTTAGTGAATCAGGTTATGAAAAAGCCCTAGAAGGGGCTTATATTTTTTAAATTTTGGTTCTTTGTCAATAGTTGGGGTGGGTATTTTTTTCTGAATGCTCACCTATAAATTTTTACAAAAAATATTTGTTAAATTATGTTAGTTATGATAAGAGATATAGCTAGAAGTATGGGTGGATATTTATTTATGTTTTTTCATCAAAGCTCTATAATATCCTTGAATATCCTTTATCACTAAAAATAGTATTGCATCAAGCATTGCAATATAATATCCTTTTCCTGAAGCGATAAAAATTTCTGTAGCCATATGCAAGCCTTTTTAGTACTTTAATTTTATTATTGTAACCTTCTGTTACAGAATTAGTGTAAGGGATATCAAAGGCATTTGTTATTTCTTCAAACCAACGGTTAAATACTTGCACACATCTTTTAAATTCATCAATTTTGCTTTCTTTAGCTAACTGTATCCATCTTTTTAATTCTATTTTTGCATCCTTTGAATTCTTGCATTTTAATACTTTATCATTAAATTCTTCTTTTAAAAGGTATGCTATCCTTAAGTCGTCACTGTACCAGAACATTACTTCCAATTCTTCTTTTTGTTCTGTTGTTAAAGTATCATATTTTGCAAGAAGTAGCTTGCGGCTTTTTTTGAAATATTTTCTTTTATTGTCTGGCAATTCTTTTTGTATTCTTTTTCTTACATTTTCTATTGCCCAATATATGTACCTTGTAAAATGAAATTTGTCTATTGCTATTTTAGCTCCTTTGAAATATGTTTTTACTGTATCTGAAAAAGGCCTCCACATGTCTATAATAACCCACTTTACTTTATTCCTCTCTTTAAATCTTTTGAAATATTCACTCAGATTCTCTTGTTTTCTGTCTTTTAAAATATCTAATATTTTTCTCTCTTTTGGGTCTACAATAATACAGTGATATTTCCTGCCTCCAGAGTTCCCCTTGAATTCGTCTATACTGATAATTTCCGGTAATGTTTTATAATCAGGTTCTACTCCTACTCTGTCTAAAAGTCTCATCACAGTCGTAATTGATACCCCTGTAACTTCAGATATATCTTTCATGCTTTGTTGTTTTTTTAGTTGTTGTAGTATGTAAATAGATAATCTGTTGGTCATTCTATGATAGCGTGGCAGAAAGTCTATATGTTCATAGAACTTCTTGCCACAGCAGCGACAAACATATCTCCTCTTTTTTAGTACTATCACTGTTGGCTTTCCGAATAGCGGTACATCTTTTATCCTTTGTACTCTATAATCATGAATCTTAGATGTTATTTCTCCGCATCTTGGACAAATATGTGGTTTCTGCTTCATCTTAATATGCAGTTCTATTTTGTCGTCATGTTCTATAACACCTTCCCAAATTATCTCTTCAGATTTTAAGAAATTTGTGATATAATTACCTTGCACTTATTCTGATGCCTCCTTTTGTTAGATTGTTTTTTCCACTTCTATTATAGCAGGCATTCAGAATAAGTGCTCTCTTTTTTTGTAAGATGTTTTTTATCCACCCCAACATTTATTATAGAATCTTAATTTTAAAATCTAATCGTTTGTAGTCTTTTGGATAGGAGGGAAATTGTGGATAAAATTAACGACATAGAAAATATAGAACAAATTATAAAGGAAAATGATATGGTATTTCTTTATTCTTCTACACAAGATTGCGGAATATGTACATCATTACTTCCTAAACTTGAAGAAATGCTAGTAAACTATCCAAAAATAAAAAGTTTTCACATTCCTATTGATGAGATTCCGCTGGCTTCTGGTAAGTTTTCTGTTTTTACTGTTCCTACTGTAATAGTTTATGTGGATGGAAAAGAGGCAATAAGAGAGGCTCGTTTTATAAGTATGGACACATTAGAAGAAAAAATTTCAAAATATTACTCTCTTTTCTTTGAAGAAACTGCATAAAATTTTATGTGAAATTTTTTCATTTTTTATTTAAATTTAATTTACTAAAGTAGTAGTTTTTTTGCCAAAATTTTTATATAATAGTATGGGGTTATTAAATGTTTTTTTGTGGGGGAAGCATTGTGAAGGGGAGAAACATTCTTATTGTCGATGATAATAAACTTACAAGGAAAATCTTGAAAGATATTTTAGAAAATGCTGGGTATGGGGTGCTAGAGGCTAAAGATGGAGAAGAGGCTTTGCAAATATACAGGAATAAATTACCTGATATGGTAATATTAGATATAGTTATGCCAGGCATGAATGGCTTTGACCTTTTAAGAATTTTGAGGAAAGAAGAAGAAAATTTGATGCTTCCTATAATACTTTTGACTTCACAGGACAATTTTGAAGAAAAAATTAAGGGGTTGGAATTGGGTGCAGATGATTATTTAGTGAAACCTTTTAATGACAAAGAACTTCTGTTTAAAGTCAATAATTTGTTTCAGCGAATAGAACACAACAGAATGGCCAACCCTCTTACTGGTCTTAGAGGAAATATTGACATTAAAGAAGAAATAAAAAGGCGAATTAAAGAAAACAAGCCTTATGCCATTTTGTATATTGATTTGGACAATTTTAAGTCTTATAATGATTACTATGGTTTTCTAAGAGGAGATAATGTAATAAAACTTACAGCCAAAATTTTATCAGATGCTGTAAATCTGATTGGAAATGAAAGAGATTTTTTGGGACACATAGGTGGAGATGATTTTGTGATAATTACTACTCCTGATAAAGCTGAAGAGATGTGTAAGTATATAATTTCTCGCTTTGATGAGGAAATAAAGTATTTATATGACGATGAAGATAGAAAACGGGGTTACATAGAGACAATTAGTAGGACTGGAGAAAAGATGATGTTTCCACTGGTTTCAATTTCTATTGCTATTGTCACAAATGAATTTAGAGATTTTAAAAATGATTTGGAAATAAGTGCAGTAGCTGCTGAATTGAAAAAGAAATTAAAGATTATGGACGGAAGCTGCTACCTAAAAGATAGAAGAAAGAGTTAGGGCATACAATATGTATGCCTAATTTTTATAAGAGGTGAAAATGGTGATAAATCCTTTTGTTCCTGTAGATGAGGTAAAGTACGTTGTTATTGATGGGAGAGAAAAAGAAATAGGTAATAGTCTAACTAAATTAAGTATAGGTGTAATATATACAGAAAAATGTAATGATTTATATGATGCAATTTCTTTTCACCCCGATATCCTCATACATCCTTTAGGAGATGGTGAAGTTATTATAGCTCCAAATGTATCCAATAGCTTTATACAAAAATTAAAACAAATAGGTTTAAATGTAAGATTAGGACAAACTTATTTGAAACGCAACTATCCCTATAACATCGCATATAATGTAGCAAGATTGGGAAATATAGCTTTTCACAACTTGAAATATACAGACCCTATTTTAAGGGAATCATTAGAACAGAAGGGAATTAAATTTTTAAATGTAAAGCAGGGTTACACAAAGTGCAATATGGCTATCATAGATGATAACAGCTTTATAACCTCAGACAAAGGTATTTTTGAAGTTGCAGTGAAAAATGGAATAGAAGTTCTTTTGATTGAACCGGGAGAAATTATTTTAGAAGGTTTTAAATACGGATTTGTTGGTGGAGCAATGGGACTCATAGCAAATAAGAAATTGGCTGTGACTGGGTCGTTTAAGTCTCATAAAAATTATAAAAAAATTATTGAATTTTTGAATAAAAAAGGAGTAGAAATTGTTTATTTGACTTTTAATCAAATAAAAGACATTGGTTCCATCATCCCACTGATTTAAAGTCGGTAGAAAAGATAAAATAGACACATACTATTAACGAAGGGAGTGAGAAGAAATTGCAATTAATTTCCATAGGAGTTTCCAATGCTTTAAAATTAGATGGGGAAAATTTGAAACACGGTTTAAAAAGCCTGAGTGAAAAAGGTATAAAGGTTGCTGTGAATTCAAGTGTTTGCGGCCCTGTAACATATTATAATTTAAAAATCGAGGATAAGCCAACCTTTAATAATATTGCAAAGATTAGAAACTATATAGCTGAGGCTATTTCTGATATAATTGTAAATCAAATTGACAAAAGAATTATAAGAAAGTTAATCAACAAATATTACTATTATTTTACAGAAAGTGAAAAGGAACAGATAGAGAAAATTGCTTATAACATTATTGAAGACGATGTGAACAGGGAAACTTTTAAATTAATAAAAAGAGAACAAATTTTTGTTCTTGTGAGAGATTTTTTAAAGGAAAATGATTATATAGATATAGAAGGCTTTGTCAATTTTAGGCTTAGAGATTTTATTGGGGAGCTCAGTGAAATCACTGACAAAGCTGTGGATGAATTTTTAATGCAGAGGGAGTACAATGAGTTTATTGGCTTGCTGAAATACTTTGTGGAGTTGCAAGATTCAAAAATGGATGTGTTAAACATCGTTGTTGATAAAAATGGGAAATTCAAACTTTACAATGAAAACCATGAGCTTGTAAATAGCGATTTTATAAATGAGATATCTCTTGAGTTTAAAGATGGAACCATAAGCGACGAAGACATGCTTATGAGTACTATCATAACAATTGCTCCCAAAAAAATATTTTTCCATTCCATTAACAATATAAAAAACAAGGAAATTATAGAGACAATTAAAAAAGTTTTTTATGACAGAGTAGAAATTTGTTATGGTTGTGAACTGTGTTCAAATATTAAGTGTGAAAAATAACCCAGCTTTGCAGCTGGGTTTTAAAATTTATTAAAATTTGATATTATTATATTTGTTACTTTTTAAAGCTTGAGGTGGTGTGATGCAATTTTTAGTGAGGATGTTGTTTTTGGCTTCAGTTGGTGCGGCAATTGGGTGGTTTACGAATTTTGTGGCAGTGAAAATGCTGTTTAAACCTTTAAAACCAATAAAAATTTTAGGAATCGAGGTACAAGGTCTTATTCCTAAAAGAAAGTATGAAATTGCTAAATCAGTGGGAGAAATTGTGGAGAAAGAACTACTATCTTTTAATGATTTATGGGATAAGCTTTTGACAGACGAAAACAAGCAATTGTTATTATCTAATTTCAAATTAAAAGCTAAAGAAGTTACAGAAGGGAAACTGCCTTCTTTTCTTCCTAAAGGTGTAAAAGGAATAATATCAGCTTATATCAGTGATATTATCAATAAAGAAGTTGACGTTTTTTTAAACCATTCTTCTTATGAGTTAGCGGAAAGCATGTCCAAAAACTTCAGCATATCTCAAATTGTAGAAGAGAGGATAAGGGGTTTTGAGTTAGAAAAATTGGAAGAAGTGGTGATAAAGATTGCTCATAGCGAACTTTTTATGATAGAGCTTTTGGGAGGAGTTTTAGGATTTATAATTGGAATATTGCAGGCTCTCCTAATACAATTTTTATGAATTCTATTGACAAAAGCATTTTTGCAGGATATAATGATTAAAAAATTGAATATTAAGGCAATGAGGGGGAAAGTAGATATTTAAAGAACATCACAGAGATTGAATGACGTAGGCTGAGATCATTCAAATGTTCTGAATATCGAAGACCACCCCGGAGCTGCGGATGATAAATCCGATCGGTTATTCCGATATAATACCAGAGTATAAAAAAGAGTGGAACCGCAGATGACCTCTGCCTCTTTACGGGGTAAGAGGTTTTTTATTTAAGAAAATAAAAAAATTACAAAGGAGGGTGTTGCATGCTTATAACACTTAAAGATGGCACACAGAAGGAATTTGAAAGTGGCATGACAGTTTACGAAATAGCCAAGAGCATAAGCGAAAGGCTTGCAAAGGAAGCGGTAGGTGGAAAATTTAACGGAAAAGTGGTGGAGCTTACTACCAAAATTGAAGAAGATGGAAAACTTGAAATTTTGACTTTTGACGATGAGGATGGAAAAAAGATTTATTGGCATACTTCTTCTCACATTTTAGCGCAGGCTGTAAAAAGGCTTTTTAAAGATGTGAAATTGGCAATTGGTCCGGCTATAGACAATGGTTTTTATTATGACTTTGATACAGAAAGGCCTTTTACCACAGAAGACTTTGAAGCTATAGAACAGGAAATGAATAGAATTATAAAAGAAGATTATAAGTTGGAAAGGTTTGTCCTTCCTAAAGATGAAGCGATAGAATTGATGAAAGAAAAATATGAACCTTATAAAGTGGAGCTTATAGAAGAAATACCAGAAGGAGAGGAAATTTCTTTTTACAAGCAAGGAGAATTTACTGACCTTTGTGCTGGGCCCCATCTTATGTCAACAGGCATGGTAAAAACTGTTAAATTGTTGTCAGTTGCTGGAGCCTACTGGAAAGGCGACGAAAAAAATAAAATGCTTCAAAGAATATATGGAATAAGTTTTCCTAAAAAAAGCATGTTAGATCAATATTTACATATGTTAGAGGAAGCTAAAAAGAGAGACCATAGAAAATTAGGGAAAGAGTTAGATTTGTTTAGTATCCACCCTGAAGGACCAGGTTTTCCTTTTTTCCATCCTAAGGGAATGATTATAAGAAACATTTTAGAAGATTTTTGGCGAAAAGAACATATAAAGCATGGTTATCAGGAAATAAAAACTCCTATAATTTTGAATGAAGAATTATGGCGTAGGTCAGGACACTGGGACCACTATAAAGAGAATATGTATTTCACTGAAATAGACGGAGAGACTTATGCAATAAAGCCTATGAATTGCCCTGGAGCAATGCTTGTTTACAAGTCTACAATGCACAGTTACAGGGATTTGCCTTTGAGACTTTGTGAATTGGGTTTAGTGCATAGACATGAACTCTCAGGAGTTTTGCATGGGCTTATGAGAGTAAGAAGTTTTACTCAGGATGATGCTCACTTGTTTATGACTCCTGAGCAGGTTGAAGATGAAATTTTAGGGGTTATAAATTTAGTGGATTATTTCTATAAAATTTTTGGCTTTGAGTATTTTGTTGAATTGTCTACACGTCCTGAAAATTCTATGGGGTCTGATGAAGACTGGGAATTGGCTACAAATGCTTTGATTTCTGCTTTAAATCGTGTGAATTTACCATATAAAGTTAATGAGGGGGATGGTGCATTTTACGGGCCCAAAATAGATTTTCATTTAAAAGACAGCATAGGTCGTACATGGCAATGTGGAACTATCCAATTAGATTTCCAGATGCCTGAAAGGTTTGAACTGGAGTATATAGGCCCAGATGGAGAAAAACACAGACCTATAATGTTGCACAGGGTAATTTACGGAAGTATAGAAAGATTTATTGGAATTCTTACTGAACATTTTGCAGGGGCTTTCCCAACTTGGCTGGCGCCAGTACAAGTTAGAGTTTTGCCTATATCTGATAAACACTATGCTTATGCCCAAAATGTATACGGGCGTCTGTTGGAAAATGACATAAGAGCTGAATTAGACGACAGAAATGAAAAAATAGGATACAAAATACGAGAGGCACAACTTCAAAAGATTCCTTATATGCTGATTGTAGGGGATAAAGAAGTAGAACAAGGGACAGTATCTTTAAGGTCAAGAAAAGAAGGGGATCTAGGCGATATTTCCTTAAATGAGTTTATAGAAAAAATTCTTAAAGAAATCGCCACAAAAGCTTTATAAAATCAAAATGCTCCTTTAAAGGGGCATTTTGATTTATTGAAAGAATTTAAAAAACGTGGTAATCTAAAATTAAAATATTAATTTTGAGGGAGAGGTATGAAAAAGAAGCTAGAAGTTTACAAGCATTTGAGATATAACATAAAAATGAATATGATAAATGGCCTTGCATGGGCTATAGGCTTTAATATGGTTAACCCTTTTATTGGAATATATGCCATAAAATTGGGAGCCGACGACTTTCAGGTGTCTCTTTTAAACTCTCTTCCTGCGCTTATGGTGGTAATTGGAGTAATTCCTGTAACTTATTTGATTAATAGCTTAAAGGATGTTCATAAATTTGCTTATACAGTACTGTATATTGCACGAACTTTTTATTTTTTGCTTGCTCTTGCTCCGTTTTTTAATAAAGAGCTCCAACCGTGGGTGGTAGTCGTGTTGGTGGGAGTAATGAATTTACCTTCTATGGCAGTTGGTATGTGTTGGCAGTCTTTTATGAGTGAATTAATTCCTCCAGAATATAGAAGTAAAGTTTTCGCTGATAGAAATTTTTGGACGACAATTGTGGCAACAATTACAGTTTTGGTAACAGGATGGTTGCTTGATAAAATAGTTTTCCCTATTAATTATCAAGTAGTATTTACTGTTGCATTTATTTTCGGATTAATAGAATCTTATTATTTTTCAAGGTTTCATGTAGTAGAAAGGGATTTGGATGAAGCCAAGTCCGGAAGTTTTTATGAAGCTTTTAGAAACATGTTTGAGTCTAAGAAATTCATATATTTTAATGTAACTTCTTTTATATATTATTTTGCATGGATGATGGCTTGGCCCATTTTTACCATATATAAGGTAAATTTTTTGCATGCTAACAATGCATGGATGAGTATATTTACTATTGTTTCCTCTATTGGTTCTATTTTAGCTTTTTACAAATGGGCTGACCTGTCCAACAAAAGGGGAAACGGATTTGCTGTTGCATTAAGTGCATTGCTTCTAGGATTTATTCCCCTCATGTGGGCTACAGCTAAAAACCTTTATGTTGGCGCTATTTTTGATTTTTTAGGGGGTATAGCTGTAGGAGGTTATAACATGTTGCTCTTAAATTGGCTGTTAGAGCTTTTACCTCCTACTTCAGAAAAAATGAGTTACATCGCCGTGTTTACACTAATTACTCAAATTTCCGCTTTTATTGCTCCTATGTTTGGAATGTGGCTTTATACACAAATGGGTTATGTAGCTTTTATGATTTTAACAGGTATTGCAAGAATAGTAGTGAGTATTTTGTACTTTTTAGTAGCTAATTATGAAGATGAGATTAAAGAAATTGAAGCAAAGCAAGGAGGAAAAGTATGAGATATATTACTGCAGGGGAATCCCATGGGGAAGCTTTAATTGCTATTATTGAAGGCCTTCCATCAAATCTCTTTATTGACGTAGAATTTATAAATAATGAGCTTAAAAGAAGGCAAGGGGGTTATGGAAGAGGGGGAAGAATGGCTATTGAAAAAGATGAAGTACACATCTTGAGTGGAGTAAGACATGGCAAGACTATCGGAGCACCTCTTACATTGGAGATTATAAATAGAGATTATACAAATTGGAAAGATAAAGAAATTCCGCCTATAACAAGACCACGCCCTGGTCATGCAGACCTTGCAGGAGCAATAAAGTACAATCAGAGAGATTTGAGAAATATTTTGGAACGTTCAAGTGCGAGAGAGACAGCTGCGAGAGTGGCAGTAGGAAGTGTAGCAAAATTGCTTCTTAAAGAATTAAATATATTCATAAAGAGTAAAGTTTTAGAAATAGGTGGAATAACAGTTGAAGAAGAGTGGCCAAAGATTATTGAAGCAGCTAAATCAAAAGGAGATACCTTAGGAGGTATAATAGAAATAGTAATAGAGGGTGTGCCAATTGGTTTGGGAAGTCATGTGCAATGGGACAGAAAATTAGATGCGCTTTTAGCTTATCATGTCATGAGTGTACAGGCGATTAAGGCTGTAGAAATAGGCTTGGGTTTTGAAGCAGCAAGAAAACCTGGCTCTTTAGTCCATGATGAAATATATTATGACGAAGAAAGAGGATTTTATAGGAAGACCAACAATGCAGGAGGAATTGAAGGTGGAATTTCAAATGGAAATCCTATAGTTATAAGAGCTGCTATGAAGCCAATTCCTACTCTTTTAAAACCCCTTACTTCTATTGACATAAATACTAAAGAGGAAGTAAAAGCTGCTTATGAGCGTTCAGATGTGACTGCTGTTGAAGCTGCTGCCTGTGTTTTAGAAGCAGTTTGTGCTTGGGTGATTGCTGATGAATGCCTTAAAAAATTTGGCGGTGATTCAATTGAGGAACTAAAGAAAAATTATGATGCATATTTAGTATATGTAAAAAATTTTTAAATCTCCAAAATGGAGGTTATTTGACTAAAAGATTAGCAAAGGCAATCTAAAATAATTATTGACAAAAAAATAAAATAATGATAAACTAAAAAAGCGAATAAGTAGAAGCGCCCGCTTCTCACCTTTCACCGCCGGTGCAAAGGTTTCATAAAATGGACTTATTTTTTATAAGGGAGTGAAGCGGGTACGTTTGTATCCGCTTTTATTTTTTCACAAATTTTAGGAGGTGCGTATTTATTAACAAAGAGCTGCAGGTCAATGAGGAAATAAGGGACAAGGAAGTAAGGTTAATCGATCAGGATGGAAAGCAAATAGGTATTATGTCTGCCAAGGAAGCTTACAAAATTGCACAAGAGCGACATCTTGATTTGGTTAAGATTGCCCCGCAAGCCAATCCGCCTGTGTGTAAATTGATGGATTTTGGTAAGTACAGATATGAGCTTAGCAAAAGGGAAAAAGAGGCAAAGAAAAAGCAAAAAGTGATAAATGTAAAAGAAATAAGGATGTCTCCGACTATTGAAGACCATGACTTTGCTGTAAAATTAAAAAGTGCTATTAAATTTTTAAAAGAAGGAAACAAAGTAAAAGTTACCATAAGATTTAGAGGAAGAGAAGCAACTCATACGGGAATAGCTGAAGAAGTTTTAAATAGATTTGCTCAGCAGATTAGTGAATATGGTGTTGTAGAAAAAGCTCCTGACATGGAGGGGCGAAATTTAATGATGGTATTAACACCTAAAAATTAACAATGTTGCCATAAGGAGGATTAAATTATGCCTAAAATGAAGACTCATAGAGGAGCAGCAAAAAGATTTAAAGTATTAAAATCTGGTAAAGTTAAAAGAGCAAGAGCTTATAAAAGCCATCTTTTGACAAAGAAAAATGCAAAGAGAAAAAGAAGATTGAGAAAAGCTACTTATTTTGTAGGTGCAGACGCAAAAAATATCAAACGTCTATTACCCTATGCATAACGGATTAGGAGGTTTTTAAAATGGCAAGAGTAAAATTTGGTAAAGTAACCAGAAGAAGACGCAAAAAAATATTAAAACTTGCAAAAGGTTATTACGGCGCAAAGAGCAAGTTGTTCAGAGTTGCTAATCAAGCTGTAATGAAATCATTGAAGTACGCTTATATAGGCAGAAAGTTAAGAAAGAGAGATTTTAGAAAGCTTTGGATAACGAGGATAAATGCAGCTGCAAGAGCTAATGGGATTTCTTACAGCAGGTTTATAAATGGTCTCAAGAAGGCGGGAATAGAAATTAATAGAAAAATGTTGTCTGAAATGGCAATAAACGACGCAAAAGCTTTTGAAGAATTAGTAAACATAGCTAAACAACAGTTAAATGCATAAGGCCGATTTATGGCCTTTTGCTTTACTTACCCTTTTGAAGTACTTTTAAAGCAGTGATAACGATGTTTATAAAAAGTGAAAACAATGAACTAATAAAAAAAATCAAAAAGCTTAAAGACAAAAAAGAGCGTTACGAGGAAGGTTTGTTTTTTGTAGAGGGTACCACAAATGTTTTAGAAGCTTTAAATAGCAATTTTGAGATAGAGTACATAGTAATGTCAGAAAGCTTTAAAGAAGATATACCCTTTAAAAAGGATAAGATAGTACATACGACTGATTCTGTCTTTAAAAAGATAAGCGACACTGTGACTCCTCAGATGATAATGGCGGTTATAAAAATTCCTGAATATGATGAAAATATTTATATAAAAGAAAATGGTATTTATGTAATAGCAGATAATGTACAAGACCCAGGGAATTTGGGGACGATTATAAGGTCAGCTGACGCTTTTGGTGCTACCGCTGTTTTTACTATAAACAATTCAGTAGACGTGTTTAACCCAAAAGTTTTAAGGGCTACTATGGGTTCTATTTTTCACATTCCTGTTATACCTACATCAAAAGAAGTTGTATTAAAGCTTAAAGCAAAGGGTATAAAAGTCTTTGCCACTCATTTAAGAGCAAAAAAATTGGTTCACCAGTGCAACATTGACGACAAAGTGGCGTTTGTCTTGGGGAATGAATCAAAAGGAGTGAGTATTGAAGATTTAGTAGACGACTTTGTGAAAATACCTATGACAGGGGAGGCAGAATCTTTAAATGTTTCAATCGCTGCTGCTATCTTTTTATACGAATCTCAAAGGCAAAGGTTGATAAAACAAGAATAAGATGATATAATTTTTGAAAAATAATAATATTGTAAAATGCTATGAAGGAGTAAAGTACATTATCGAAAATCACAGGGAGATAACACCATAGACTGAGAGTGTTATCGTTAGGTAGATAATGGAAAGTTCTCTCCGGAGCAGCGTGCTGAACTAATAGTAGGCATTGCCGGTAATACCGTTATCTAAATGAGTGAGCATTTTTTATAAAATGCTAATTTAGGTGGTACCGCGGATTCTTCGTCCTATTGACGGAGGATTTTTTATTTTAACTAATATACCAAAAGAGGGGTTGGTTTAAAGATGGAAGAATTGTTGCGCAAGCTTTATGAAGATGCACAAAAAGAAATTCTGTCAGCCGATAGTTTACAGCAAATTGAAAACTTAAGAGTTAAATACTTAGGTAAAAAGGGCGAATTGACGCAAATTTTAAGGGGAATGGGAAGTTTAAAGCCTGAAGAAAGACCTGTAATTGGTCAAATTGCCAATGAAGTTAGAGAGAAAATTGAGGGTTTACTCACAGAAACAAAAAATAAAATTGCCCAATTAGAAAAAGAAAAGAGGATAAAAAGTGAGTACATAGACATAACTATGCCGGGTAAACCTTATGAGTACGGTCACAAACATCCCATGACACAAGTATTGGATGAAATTAAAAAGATATTTTTAGGATTAGGCTTTTCTATTGCAGAAGGGCCAGAAATAGAGTTTACTTATTACAACTTTGAGGCATTAAATACTCCAGAGGACCATCCAGCTAGAGACTTACAGGATACCTTTTATGTGACTTCTGATATACTTTTGAGGACTCAAACATCCCCGGTACAAGTAAGGACTATGGAGAAAAATAAGCCTCCAATAAGAGTTATATCTCCTGGAAGAGTTTATAGGTCAGACGAAATAGATGCTACGCATTCTCCAGTATTTCATCAGATGGAAGGGCTTGTAGTTGATGAAGGAATAACTATGGGAGATTTAAAAGGGGTTTTAAATATATTTGCAAAGAAGTTTTTCGGAGAAGATACCAATACCAAATTTAGACCACATTATTTTCCTTTTACTGAGCCCAGTGCCGAAATGGATGTCAGCTGTTTTGCTTGTGGTGGAAAAGGCTGCAGAGTTTGCGGTTATACAGGATGGATTGAAATTTTAGGTGCTGGAATGGTTCATCCCAATGTTTTAAGGATGTCGGGAATTGACCCTGAAAAATACAGTGGATTTGCCTTTGGATTAGGGATAGACAGAATTACCATGCTTAAATACGGAATAGATGATTTGAGACTTCTTTTTGAAAATGATTTAAGATTTATACAACAGTTTTAAAGGGGTGGTAGTATGTTAGTATCGCTTTCATGGTTAAAAGAATTTGTGGATATAGATGAAGATGCAAAAACTATTGCTGAAGGCCTTACTATGTCAGGGTCAAAAGTAGAGACAATTATAAGTTACGGCAAAGAAATCTCAAACGTCGTTATAGGCCAAATCGTATCTTTAGAGAAACACCCTAATGCTGATAAATTATTGGTAGGCATTGTTGACATAGGAAGTAATAAATTACAAATTGTTACAGGAGCGCAAAACATAAAAGAAGGAGACTACATACCGGTAGCACTTCATGGCGCAACTCTTCCTGGAGGAGTTAAGATAAAAAGAGGCAAATTAAGAGGAATAGAATCCAATGGCATGATGTGTTCTGCTGAAGAGTTGGGACTTGATGAGAGTTTATTGCCAGAATATCAAAGAAACGGAATTTTTATATTGCCACCTTTTCCTTTGGGGACGGACATAAATGAAGCTATTCAGTTGAAGGATGATGTGTTAGAATTTGAAATAACTCCCAACAGAGCTGATTGCTTGTCAATGGTGGGAATAGCCAGAGAGACAGCAGCTACTTTTAGAAAGAGGCTAAAAATGCCTGTTGTAGAGGTTAAAGAAAGCGAAGAACAAAATCCTGCAAAAGTGACTATTGAGGCTACGGATTTATGCTTTAGATATGTGGCAAGGGTCGTTAAGAATGTGAAGATAGGTCCTTCTCCTATGTGGATGCAGATGCGTCTTTTAAAAGCTGGAATAAGACCTATAAATAACGTGGTGGATGTTACAAACTATGTGATGTTGGAATTAGGTCAGCCCTTACACGCTTTTGACTTGGACAAAGTTGAAAACAAGCATATAATTGTGAGAAGGGCAAAAGAAGGAGAAAAATTAGTTACATTAGATGGAAAAGAGAGAACTTTAGACAGCTCAATGTTGGTTATTGCTGATGAGAAAAAAGCTATAGGTCTTGCCGGTGTAATGGGTGGGGAAAACACAGAGATAACTGACACTACCGTAAACATTTTGATAGAAAGTGCTAATTTTAAAGGAAGCAATATACGCTATACTTCTAAAAAATTAGGACTGAGAAGTGAAGCATCTTCCAGGTTTGAAAAAGGGTTGGACCCTGAAATCACTGTTTTGGCTTGTGAAAGAGCAGCGCAGCTTATGGAAAAATACTGCGGTGGTACAGTGTTAAAAGGGCTTATTGATGAGTATCCTAAGCCAATTGAGAAGATTGTTGTAAATGTCAAGCCTGACAGAATCAATAAATTTTTAGGCACTGATATTCCGGTATCTCAAATGATTGAAATATTAGAGTCTTTGGAGTTTAAAGTTGTGCAAAAAGGCGATGACCTTGAGATAACAGTTCCGCATTTTCGTAGAGATGTGACAATGGAGGCAGACATTGCAGAAGAAATAGCGAGGTTATTTGGATACAACAACATACAAGATAGCTTAATAAAAAACGCTCAAACGACATTGGGGGCAATGTCAAAAGAACAGGAATTAGAGGAAAAAATAAAAGAAGTGCTGTTGGCTTGCGGATTGAATGAAATAGTTACGATGTCTTTTATGGGAAGCAAAGACTTAGATAAAATCAATGTGCCTTTAGACAGTCCATTGAGAAAAGCAGTTAAAATTATAAATCCTTTGGGAGAAGACCAAAGCCTTATGAGGACTACTCTGATACCTTTTATGCTAAATGTGGCTTATACTAATTACAGCAGAAAAGTACAGGATTTTAGAGTTTTTGAAATGTCTAAAGTGTTTATTCCAAAAGAATTGCCTTTAAAAGAGCTTCCAGAAGAAATAAAAACCGTCGTAATAGGTATGTACGGAGAGGATGTAGATTTTTATTCCTTAAAAGGAATAGTAGAAACGCTACTTAAGGCTATGAACATAAAAGGGGTGGAATACGTTAGAGCAGAAAATCCTGTATATCATCCGGGTAGGTCTGCGAAAATTCTTTTAGGTGATGAGGAATTAGGAACAATCGGTGAAATTCACCCTGATGTTTTAGAAAATTATGATATACCTGTTAGAGTTTATGGCGGGGAAATAAATCTCGACAAAGTGATAAAACATGCCAATGCAGAAAAGAAATATAAACCCCTTCCTAAGTATCCAGCAGTAGAAAGAGACATTGCCGTTTTGGTAGATGAAGAAGTTTTTGTAAAAGATGTAGAAAAAGTTATAGTTGAAACAGGAGGAGAGCTTATAGATAAGGTTGAATTGTTTGATGTGTACAAAGGTGCTAATATTCCACAAGGGAAAAAGAGTGTAGCATTTTCTATTTGGTACAGGTCCTATGATAGAACTTTGACAGATGAAGAAGTGAATGTAATCCACAATAACATCGTAGAAGCGCTTTCTAAAAAACTCGGAGCGCAATTAAGATAAAAAAGGCCTTTATGGTCTTTTTTATCTTAATTTAAGGAGGTAGGTAACAGTTGAAGATAGTCATGCAAAGTGGTATAATTTTAATTGGGTGATAATAAATGTTACTAAGCATGCAAAAAGTAAAGGAAATGTACTCAATTAGTCGAAGAACACTTATAAACTGGGAAAAGGAAGGATTAATAACACCTGTGAGAACTCCAAAAGGCATCAGAAGGTATAAAAAAGAAGATATAGAGGAGTTATTAGGCATGCTGGAAGAAAAACCAAAACCTAAAGTGAGTGTCCACAAAGAAACAAGAAGAATATCTTAAGAATCAAATTAGAAGGCTTGAAGAATACGCTAATTCCAAAGGATGGCAGTATGAAGTCATACATGAGATAGCAAGTGGGGTAAATGAAATAAAGAGCTAGCAGAAGACTTAATAGCAATAGTAACATCTTTCGCAGCAAGAATTTACGGGCAAAGGGGCAAAAAACATGATAGTGATACAGGCTAAACTTATTTTTCTAAATCAACAAGCCAAACAAATAGTATTAGACTTAATGAGAAGATGGTCATCCTGCATGAGATTTGCATATAACAGACTTTTAGAAGGAGAAAAAAGAGCAGATTTAAAAAGAAAGTTACCCCAGGTATTCAATTTAAACTCAAGATATGTAGATGATGCAATAATGAAAGCAAGGAGTACACTGGAATCTGCGAAAGAACTAGGTAAAAGTCCAAGAAAAGTCATTTTTGGCGGGAAAAAACTGTTTAGAAAACTTCAAAAACATCATTTAAATGGTAAAGCATATAAAAAATTAAAAATTAGGTGGCAGGAGAAAAGAAAAGGAAATCTCTATTCAAGAGGGGATAAAAGCAAAAAAGGAAATCTCAACACAAGAATAGAAGTAAGAAAAAACGGCACTTTCTTAAGGATAAATGTAGGGGAAAGAAAATATGTATACGCCAAATAGAAGCAGGCTACAAAAAGAATAAAAAAAGAAAAGAACTCCTGCAGGAAATTGCCCAATCAAACATACCATACTCTGTAGAACTAAAACTCAAAAATGGCAGCATATGCGCCTATTTTGCCATTGAAGAAGAATATCCAGAAATAAAAATAACAAAAGAAAAAGGAATCATAGGAATAGATGTGAACGCATATCCGGACAACATATCATGGGCAGAAGTAGATGAAAAAGGAAATCTAATAAGCTATGGCAGTATACCAATGCCGGAACTTGCAAGCGGCAATTCAGATAAAAGAGAGTATTTCAGATGGCAGTATGCTCATGAGATAGTAAAGATAGCAAAAGAAAAAAGAAAAGCAATAGTAATTGAAAAATTAGACATAAAAAACAAAGGAGAAAAAGGAGACTTTTCAGGCAAAAAGTCAAGGAGAATAAGACATAACTTTAGCTACAAATCCCTTTTAAAAAAGATAAAAATTTTAGCAAAAAAGGAAGGGATAGAAGTAATAGAAGTCAATCCTTCTTACACCTCAATAATAGGCATGTTAAAATATGCGCCGCAGTATATGATAACAAAAGACATAGCAGCAGCTTATGTAATAGCAAGAAGAGGATTAGGCAGAGAAGAAAAGATACCAGACAATTATATAAAGTTTCTTAACGCACTAACTATAGATGAATTAGAAGAATTAAAAAAGCATGTAAAGAAAACAGTCAGGAACAAGCAGTTGAAGAAAAAACACTTAAAAGAGATAAATAAAGCAATAGAATTTCTACAAAGCCTTGAGAGTGAGCCAGGAAGGGTACTAAAACCTCTGGATGGAACAAGTTTTAGTGCCCATGATTTCTGGCAAGTTCTCAAGGTAGCGGTGGTAACTCCACTCTCCCCTGAGAAGGTGCCAAGAGACTTCTCTGCCCTAAAAAAGCTGTTAATTCAGGGCAAGTGGGGAGACCCATAAAGGCGCGAGTCCCTGCTTCTTGGGGCAGGGGCTATGGCTTTCCCAAAAACCGCCTGCTGGGGCTGGGAAAGTCTGAAGGGTGGACTACAAATACCCCAGCTGCCCAAACTGCACAGTTTTGCACAGTTTTGGTAACCAGGAAATTTTGATTAAATGTAGAAGTAAATAAAATAACAAATGAGTTAAGGGGATGTTTTTGTGGAACTCAATAAAGTTACTGTAACTATAAATGGAAATGAATACATATTGAAATCTGATTATCCTGAAGAGCATGTCATAAAGCTTGCTAATTATGTAGATAATGTAATTAAAGAGTTATCTGAAAGCTATAAAAAGTTGTCACAGCAGCATTTGCTGATATTGGCTGCTTTAAATATTGCAGATGAACTTTTTATAGCAAAAGAGGAGAATAATGCTATCAAAAAAGAAATGTTATCATTAAAGGCGGAGATTAATGAAAAAAATCAATACATAATGCAGTTAGAAGATGAACTTTCAAAAACCAAAGAAGAACTTTTAAATACTCAAGAGGAGTTTCGCCAATTTATAGAAACATTTGATAAAGAGGAATAAAAGGTGATTTGATGAAAAAAGTTGAGTTATTAGCTCCAGCAGGGAACTTTGAAGCGTTAGTAAGTGCAGTAAATGAAGGATGTGATGCGGTATATTTAGGTGGCAAAAACTTTGGAGCAAGGGCATATGCTGTAAATTTTGACAATAAATCCTTAAAAGCTGCTGTGGAGTTTTGCCACTTAAGGGATGTCAAAGTATATGTTACGGTTAATACCCTTATATTAAATGAAGAGTTTAAAGAGCTTGTAGACTATCTGGATTTTTTGTATGCAATAGGTGTTGATGCAGTTATTGTCCAAGATATAGGAGTGTTAAAGCTTTTAAAAGAATATTATCCCGATTTAAAAGTTCATGCCAGCACGCAGATGACAGTTCACAATTTGGAAGGAGTCCAAGAATTAGCTGAGCAAGGCATTTCGCGTGTAATTTTGTCAAGAGAGCTTACTTTAAAAGAGATAAAACATATAGCTTATAATTATTCTCCTCTTGAAATAGAAGTATTTGTCCACGGAGCTCTTTGCGTCAGTTATTCTGGACAATGTTTTATGAGTAGCTTAATAGGCGGAAGAAGTGGCAACAGGGGTAAATGTGCCCAACCTTGCCGTTTAAAATATTCTCTTGTGAACAAAGAAGGAAAAGTTTTAAAAAAGGATTTACATCTTTTGAGCATGGTGGACTTGTGTACACTAGAATACTTGCCCCAACTTGTTGAAGCTGGTGTTTCTTCTTTTAAGATAGAGGGCAGGATGAAAAACGCTGAGTATGTCGCATCAGTCGTGAGAGCTTACAGAAATGCCATTGACAGTTTTTATAAAGGAGATCATTTTGACTACAATAAGGCAATAGAAGAGATGTCAAGGATTTTCAACAGAGGTTTTTCAACGGGATATCTTTTTGAAGACAAGCCTTCAAAAATGAGTTATATCACTCCCAAAAATACAGGTGTTGCTGTAGCAAAGGTAATTGAAACAAAACCAAAGGATGCAAAATTGCAACTTATTAGGGATATTGCAAAAGGAGACGGCATTTCTGATATAAAAGGAGAAAACGGCCAAAAAGTAGATGTAATAATAAAGAATGGCAAAACTGTAGATAGGGCTTACGCTGGTGATATAATCGAAATACCTTTAAAATTTTTTGTTCAAAAAGGAGATATATTAAATAAAACTTATGATGTACTGCTGAATAATGAGTTAAAAAACTTAGCACCTAAAAAACTTCCTATAGAAGTTTACGCTGTATTAAAAAAATCGCAACCTTTGTATTTAAAAGTTAAAGAAGGGATGCATCAAGTAGAAACTTGCAGTGAAGAGAGAGCACAACCGGCTCTAAAAACTTCTATTGACAGAAAATTTTTGATTGATAAACTCAGCCAAATAAATGATACACCTTTTTATGTTGATAAAATACATGTAGAAGTAGAGGACGGCCTTTACATGTCAGTTAAAAATATAAAAGAAACGCGAAGAAAAGCGATTGAAACGTTAGAAAAGTTAAAGATTGAGTCTTGTAAAAGAGAAACTAAAAGGACTCCTTTTGAGTTGCCGGAATTCAAAAGCAAAAATACAAAGGATGTGACTTTGACTTTTTATACTGACAAAATAAACCATTTAAAAATAGCATGCGATTTAGGTATAAAATACGTGTATTTCAATTACAAATTTGACATAAGCCTTTTTAAAAAGGCTTTGGAATGGGCGCAGAATTTCGATACAACTGTTATACCTGCTTTTCCTTCTATACTGAGAGAGGAAATAAATGATGTTAAAATGCAATTGGACCTTCTTAAATATTTGAATGTAAAGAAGGTTTTAATTTCTAATCTAGGACTTTACCACATTGCAAAAGACTACGATTTTGAACTGTTTATTGACTATCCAATGAATATCTTTAACAGTCTAAGTGTGGAATATTTTAAACCTTATGCTGTGACTTTGTCTTATGAGCTTACATTGGAACAGATGAAAGACATTATAAAAAGAAGTGATGTTAAATTTGAAGCTGTGGTATATGGAAGGCTTCCTCTCATGACAATGGAATACTGCCCTATAAGAAATACAATAGGGTGCGATAAAAAAAGGTGTGAGGAAGGTTACTATTTTCTCAAAGATAGAAAAGGGAGGCTTATGCCTCTTAAAAATGACGGTTTTTGCAGAATACAAATACTCAATTCAGATGTGCTCTTCATGGTTCAATATTTAAATCAGCTTAAAGAGGCAGGCCTTTCATTTTTGAGAATTAATGATACAATAGAAGAAGATGAAGAGATAAAAGAGGTTTTAAAATTACACATAAAAGCGTTAGAAGGCGAGAATATTCAAATTCCACATGGGAAATATACTAAAGGACATTTTTACAGAGGAGTTTTGTGATGGTGAGGGCGATTAACAATAAAACTGCAAAAAGTCTTGAATTTGACAAAATAGTCAATCTCATTAAAGATTATTGCGATTCAGAGTTAGGTAAACAAAAAGCGATAAATATCCAAATAAAAAAAGATGCGGAAGATATAAATAAAGACCTTGATATTTTAAATGAAGCCGTATCTTTTATGTCTTCTTATGGTGGCATTTCTTTTGAATTTGATGATGTGACGGACTTTATGAAAAAAGCTGAGCTTGATTCTATACTTTACAACAAAGAGCTTTTAAAGATAAAGAGAGTCTTAAGTTTAGTAAGTCGTATAAAAGGATATTTTAAAAATCTTGATGATAGTGAGAGATTTTTAAGATTGAAAGACTACAACAGAAAATTGATACCTGTTAAAGAATTAGAAAAGAAAATTGACAGTATTATTATTTCAGAGGAGGAAATTGCAGATGATGCATCGCCTTTGCTTAAAAGTCTAAGAAGGCAAAAATTGAACATAAACGAAAAAATAAAAGCTACTTTAAATTCAATAATATCCAGCCGACAAAAAGAGCTTCAAGAGCCTATAATAACGATAAGACAGGGTAGATACGTTGTACCGGTAAAACATGAATACCGGGGTGTTTTTAAAGGAATTGTCCATGACCAATCTTCCAGTGGAGCTACTCTTTTTATTGAACCTATGCAAGTAGTCGATTTAAACAACGAGCTGAGGCAGTTGGAGATAAAAGAACAACAAGAAATACAGCGGATACTTCAAGAATTATCACAAGATGTTAAGGAAAATGCTAAAACTTTGTATAATGACATAGAAGTACTTGCTGAGTTAGATTTTATTTTTGCGAAAGCCAAGTATTCTTTGAAGTTAAATGCCACAAGGCCAGAAATAAACACAATGGGATATATAAATTTAAAAAAAGCAAGGCATCCTCTCATAAGTCCGGATACAGTAGTGCCAATAGACATACACATTGGGGACCAGTTTAATACACTTGTTATAACTGGACCAAACACTGGCGGCAAAACTGTCACTTTAAAAACAGTGGGGCTTTTGACTCTCATGACTATGGCAGGGCTTAATATTCCTGCAGAAGAAAAATCGCAGGTATCTGTCTTTGAGGAGGTTTTTGTAGATATAGGGGATGAGCAAAGTATTGAGCAAAGCTTAAGCACTTTTTCTTCTCACATGACAAACATTGTAAGTATTCTCAAAAAAGTTAACAAAAATTGTCTCGTGCTGATGGATGAGTTGGGGGCAGGGACTGACCCTGTCGAAGGTGCGGCTTTAGCTATGAGCATTCTTGATACGCTGCATAAAATTGGCGCAAAGACCATAGCTACTACCCATTACAGCGAGCTAAAGCAGTACGCATTAAAGACTGAAGGAGTGGAAAACGCCAGTGTTGAATTTGACGTTGAAACGTTAAAACCCACCTACAGGCTTTTGATAGGGCTTCCGGGTAAAAGTAACGCCTTTGAAATATCTAAAAGGCTAGGGCTTACAGAAGAAATTATAGAGAATGCCAGAAGATATATATCAGGAGAAGCTTTAAAATTTGAGGATATAATAACAGACCTTGAGACCAAAAGAAAAGAGTTAGAGAGAGCAAACCACGAAATAGCAGTTTTAAAAAGAGATATAGAGGCTTTAAAAGAAGAGTTGGAAAAGGAGAAGAAAAAATTACAAGCAGAGAAAGATAAAATAATAAACAATGCAAAAGAAAAAGCACGAAAAATAATACAAGATGCCAAAGCTACTGCTGATGAAATAATTGATAAAATAAAAGAAGCAGAAAAAGCGGAAAGCAAAGACAGAATTATACAAACTGTGAGAGAAAAAATAAAGAAAAATATGGAGGAATTAGAGCGTGAGATTTCCACCCCCAAAGAGATTACTTACAGTAAGATTCCTGACAGAGTAAAGGAAGGGCAAACTGTGTATATAGTACCTCTTGACCAGAATGGGATAGTATTGTCTCCTCCCGATAAATCCGGAAATGTAGAAGTGCAAGCAGGAATTTTGAAGATGAATGTTCATATAAGCAATTTGAGAATTGTGGAGGACTCGCAAGAAGAGGAAGCTAAAAAAGGTTACAGCAGGTTTATAAACGAAAAGTCTCAGACTGTAAGTACTTCAATAGATTTGAGAGGGAAAAATTTAGATGATGCCTTAATAGAAGTTGAGAAATACATAGATGATGCTTATTTAGCGGGACTCAAGCAAGTTACAATAATTCATGGAAGAGGTACAGGGACATTAAGGGCTGGAATATTTCAATTTTTGCGGGGAAACAAATATGTCAAGTCTTTTAGATTAGGCAAATACGGTGAAGGTGGCGACGGAGTTACAATAGTGGAATTGAGTGAAAAGTAGGGGATGATTATGTACCTTGTCAGTGCGTGTCTTGCAGGCATAAATTGCAAATACGATGGAGGAAACAACTTAAAAGAAGAGATAAAAAAATTGGTGGGAGAAGGCAAGGCTATCTTGGTATGTCCAGAGCAGTTAGGGGGGCTTCCAACTCCTCGATTGCCTTCCGAAATAAGAGGGGACAAAGTATTTGACATTGAAGGCAAGGAAGTAACAGAGAATTTTTACAGAGGAGCCTACGAAACCTTAAAAATAGCTAAAATGTACGGTATAACACAAGCTATTTTTAAAGCCAAAAGTCCTTCTTGTGGTTGTGGCAAAATTTATGATGGAACTTTTTCTGGAAATTTGATTGAAGGAGATGGGATAACCACAAGAGTGTTGAGGAAACATGGGATTTCTGTGATGACAGAACATGACTTTTATAAAATGATAAAAAATGAGTAACCAAAACACTTCCTCTAACATAAAATGTAGGGGAGGTGTTTTTATTGAGAAGGAAAAAGTGGGGCTCAAGGCGGACTAATTCGTTTTACATATATTTACTTTATGCAGCTATTGTATTATTAATTTTCTACTATTTTACAGAATATAGGTTAAAACCGGCAATTATAGCGGTGAGTGATACTTTAGCCAGAGAAACAGCAGTAAATACCATAAATAATGCCATAAATGAGAAAGTGCTAAAAGGAATAGAATACAAGGACTTAATTTATGTAAGAACAGACAATAATGGAAAAATATCTATGCTACAGGCGAATACCATAGAGATGAACCTTTTAGCTTCAAAGGTTACTAAAGAAGTAAAAGAAAATCTCAATAATTTGGGCCCTTTGTACGCCAAAATTCCTTTAGGTTCAGTTTTTTCTACAGATTTGTTTGCTAATGCAGGACCTAAGATAAAAGTAGGGCTTTTGCCAGTAGGAGCGGTGGATGTGGATTTTAGTTCACAATTTGAACCAGCTGGCATAAATCAGACGAGACATAGGATATATTTAGACATACAGACTACTATAAGGATAATTGCACCTCTCGCATCAGATAAAATAACCGTTACTCTTCACATGCCTATAGCCGAAAGCATAATAGTAGGAGATGTGCCAAATAGTTATGTGGACGTAAATGGAGATAAGTATACTGTACCAGTGCCTTCAGAATCAGGTTCAAAAATAAATATACAAAAATAACTATTGAAATTTTATCATAATGTGATATAATAAAAAGCGTGTGATAAGTGGGGGTGTAGCTCAGTTGGGAGAGCACCTGCCTTGCAAGCAGGGGGTCAGGAGTTCGAATCTCCTCATCTCCACCATTTTATTAGAAAGCATAAAGTACCCGTAAGGGTATTTTTTTCTTTTTTTCTTTAGAATAGCAATTTTTTCTTTAAAATGCAGGAATTTTTCATTTTTTATCGAATTATTAAAGAGATGGTGCTCAAAGAGGTGAATTGTGATGAATACCAACGCAGAATTTACTTACAAAAAAAGGCTGGATAACATAGTCGAAAAAACTATTGAAGTAATAGAAAGTAGCAAAGAGCAAATTTTCGATATTTTGGAAAAGGCAAAAGAAGAAGTAAGGAAGTTGGAGGCACAACTGGAGGAATTAAAAATTCAAGTGATAAATGTCATAAAAGAAGTGGAGCTGTGCGAAAGAAAAGAAAAAAAGAGCAGATTAAAACTGGCTTTTGTAAGCAAACAATTTGGGCACCTCTCTGAACAGGCGATAAAAGAGGCCTATGAGGAAGCAAAAGAAGCTCAAATAGAGTTAGCCTTGAAAAGGCGAGAAGAAAAAGAGTTAATAGAAAAGAGAAACGAACTGGAAAGAAAGCTTGTTGACAATAAGACTATTGTTGAGAAAGCGGAAAAACTTGCATCACAAATTAGCATAGCTCTCACATACTTGAACAGCGATTTAAAAGAGATGAATACTCAACTTGAACAACTTAAAGATAAACAAACCTTGAGCATAAAAATTATTGAAGCGCAAGAAGAAGAACGCAAAAGGATCGCAAGAGAAATTCACGATGGTCCCGCTCAAGCGATGGCAAATGTGTTATTAAAATCTGAGCTTTGCGAGAAATTGATAGCTAAAGATATTGAACAGGCAAAAATTGAGCTTAAAAATTTAAAAGACATTGTTCAGCAGTCTTTAAAAGAAGTCAGAAAAATAATTTATGATTTAAGACCTTCTGCTCTTGATGATTTAGGGCTTATTCCTGCACTTTCACGGTACATAAAAAACTTTTCAGAAGAAACAGGAATTTTTGTAGATTTTACTGTTTTGTCGGATTACAAGAGGCTCAGTCCTGAAATAGAAATAACTTGTTTTAGAGTAGTTCAGGAAGCTTTGACAAATATTAAAAAGCACTCCAAGGCTGAGCATGCTTCTATAAAATTTGAGTTTGGAATGCGCTTTATAAGTATAATCATTAAAGATGATGGCATTGGATTTGATAAGGAAAATGTGGAACAGGGATATGGATTGATGGGGATGAAGGAAAGAGTAGAGATTTTAAACGGTAAATTTGAGATAAGCAGCTTTAAAAATAAAGGAACTCAAATTTACATTTCTATACCTATAAGGGGTGTTGAAGATGATCAAGTTATTGGTGGCTGATGACCATGCCTTAATACGAAAAGGGTTAGTTCAGCTTATTGAAATGGAAAAAGACATAAAGGTCATCTCGCAAGCTTCTAATGGGGAAGAGGCGTATAAGCTTACAAAAGAGTTGAAACCAGATTTGGTTCTTATGGATGTAAATATGCCAATAATCAATGGTATAAAGGCAGCTAAAATGCTGAAAGAAGAAAAACATCAAACAAAGATTTTGTTTTTGACGATATATAACGATAGGGAATATTTGGTGGAAGCGCTTAAACTGGGAGTAGAAGGGTACATATTGAAAGATGCTGAATATGACGACCTCATAAAAGCAATAAGAATCATCTACAATGGAGGAGTTTACATTCATCCTTCTTTAATGGAAGAAATAGATAATGTAGACCACGAAAATTTGAAGAAAGAACTAACGGCAAGAGAGATAGAAATTCTTACGCTCATTTCAAAAGGCTATAGCAATAAAGAAATTGCCCAAAAATTATTTTTGAGCGAAAAAACAGTAAAAAATCACGTTTACAATATTTTCAAAAAATTGGATGTAAAAGATAGGACTAAAGCGGCCATATATATGCTAAAAAATGGAACAATTTTACAAAATTGACAGACTATAAACAAAGTCACATTTAAAAAGTCTCCGCTTTTATGCGTAAAGTGCATTGCGGAAGTATCTTATTACATATCAAAAAGGTTTGGCAACAAACTGATAATTTTACAAAATTGATTTTAACGTCGTTAAATTTGACTTTTATACAAAAAAAGCATATCATATATTTTAGGTATAATTGAGAAAATAAATATTGAATAACACTGAAAATGTATTCACAAGGTGCAGTTTTCGGTGTTATTGACAAAAAAACGGGGGGGTAATTTTATGGAAGAAAAAGATTTGAAAGAAATCGAGAAGCGCTTGGGCTACAAAAACGTAGATGCTTGGACAAAACTTTCAGAGGAAGAAAAGGAAAAAGTTTATCAATTTGCGGAAGAATACAAGGCTTTTATGGCGGAATGTAAGACCGAAAGAGAAACTACTGACAAAATAATAGAAATGGCTGAGAAAAAAGGGTTCATCAATATTGAGCAAGTCACCAATTTAAAACCAGGCAGCAAGGTGTATTACAACAACAAAGGCAAGTCAGTAGTTTTGGCTGTTATCGGCAAAGAATCAATGCAAAAAGGTATAAAAGCTGTGGCAGCCCACATAGATTCTCCTAGAATTGATTTGAAGCCCAATCCCATGTACGAAGAAGGCGGATTAGCTTTATTTAAAACCCATTATTATGGGGGAATCAAAAAATATCAATGGGTAACTATTCCTTTAGCACTTCACGGAGTAATTGTAAAAGCAAATGGAGAAAAAATAAACATCGTAGTAGGGGAAGATGAAAATGATCCGGTTCTCTACATAACAGATTTGCTGCCTCACCTTGGAAAAGACCAGCTGGAGAAAAAAGTGGGAGAGGCCATAACAGGAGAGGCGTTAAACGCTGTAATAGGGAGCATTCCCCTTTCTGAAGAAGTGAGTGTCAAACCCAATATTTTAAAGTATTTAAATGAAAAATACGGCATAGTAGAAGAAGATTTTTTAAGTGCAGAACTGGAACTGGTTCCTGCTTATAAACCTCGCGATATAGGCTTTGACAGAAGCATGATTGGAGCTTACGGTCAAGATGATAGAGTTTGTGCATATACAACTTTACGAGCTATCCTTGAGCTTGACGTTCCAGAAAAGACGGTTGTAGCTATATTTGCAGATAAAGAAGAAATAGGCAGTATGGGCAATACTGGTTTGCAATCAAGATTTTTTGAAAATTCTATTGCTGAGATATTGGAAAAATATGAAGGAAGCACTGATATTAAGTTGAGAAGAGTGCTGGCTAATTCTGAACTTTTATCAGCTGATGTCAATGCTGCATTTGATCCTACTTATCCAGAAGTTAGCGAAAAACAAAATTCTGCTTATTTAGGAAAAGGTGTTTGCATTACTAAATATACAGGTTCAAGAGGCAAAGGCGGTTCTAACGATGCCAATGCTGAATTTGTTGGTAAGATAAGAAAGCTTTTTAATGAAAATGGAGTGGTATGGCAGTCTGGTGAGCTTGGCAAAGTTGACATGGGGGGCGGCGGAACTGTAGCACAGTTTGTAGCAAATTACGGTATGGAAGTTTTGGACTGCGGTGTTGCTCTTTTAAGCATGCACGCACCTTATGAATTGTCTTCTAAAGTAGATGTGTATATGGCTTACAAAGCTTACAAAGTGTTTATGGAAAAGGAATAAAAATCCAGGGAGGGAATCCCCGGATTTTTTATTCCTTTATAAACAGTTCAACGACTATTACTCCATTACCCTCTTTGTTTTTTACTACTCCTATCCCAATTTTATTATAATAAGGGTTCAAAATGTTTGCTCTGTGCCCGTCTGAATTCATTAAAGAATAGTGAGCTTTTATAACATCTGAGTTTAAAGCTATATTTTCTCCTGCAGCATAATACTTTATTCCGAACTTTTTCATCATGTCAAAAGGAGAAGCATAAATGGGCGAATTGTGAGAAAAATAATTGTTTTCTTTCATGTCTTCGGCTTTTAATTTAGCAACTTTACAAAGATTCTCGTCTACTTCAAGAGCTTTTAAATTGCGACTGGTTCTTTCTTTGTTTATCAATTCTATTAAGGTATTTTCTTCTTTTGTTAATGAATTATTAGTTGTTTGCTGCGGTTTTAAATTTTCTGCATTATTTACATCAGTGGTATTATAATTTGTTGTTTTAAAAGGAGTTAAATTTTTTTGAATTTTTAGGTTGTCGTAAGAGTAATATTTTGGATAGTTTAAAGTTATAAAATTATTTGCTTGATAATTATAAATTTGGTAATTATAAGCTGGTATTTTAAAAGTTACTATGTTTTTTGCAAAATACTCGTAAGAATAAAAGATAGAAGCATTAGCAGTACTCGCTGTCAAAATTGCGGTTACTGCTACCAATATTGTTATAAATGATTTTGCTTTCATTTTGTATTACCACCTCAAAATCATATATTCTATGTTTCTTTTAAAATTCCTTTAAGTAATTTGTGGAGAGAGAGGAATATGTATCAACTTGCTTTACTTTTGAATATATTGATTTTGAGGTGGTATAATGTGAAATATGGATTGATTGTCTTTTACTCCTATCAACACGGCTTGATGACAGAAAAAATTTTAAAAAAGAATAGCATTCCTGTGGAATTTGTGCCTACTCCAAGGAGCATAACCAACAGTTGTAGTCATTCTTTAAAGTTTGGTATAGAATACACTAAAGTCATAAAAGATATCCTGCAAAGAATAAATATTCCCTATAAAGGAATATACGAAGTAGAAAAAACTTATTCTGGTTACGAAGTGATAAATATTCTTTAAGATTGATCCGGCTTTTTAAATATGTTTTTTATTTTTTCAATGGTGCTGGTATTTTGTAGCATTTCAATTTTGTTACTTAGAAGTATTATTTTATTTTGAAGGTCTTTTATTTGCTTTTTGAGATTTTCGTTTTCCAATAACAAGCTGTTTACCATTGTGTTATAATTGTCCGCTTTAAGGGCGATTTTTGCTTTTTCTTCGCTTATTTGCTTCACTAATTCTTGCAATTCAGTTATATTTCTGTTTTTTATTGTAAGTTCAGAATTTTTTCTGGTGAGCTCCTCTTCTAACAATCTTTTTTCTTCCTTGATGTTTTCTATCTTTTTTATGAGTATATTTAAGTATTCTTGAACTTCCTTAATATAAAAAGTAAAATATGAATCTTTTTCTCCATTTTTTCTGGTTAACTTGTATTGCAAGGAAGGGATAAAATCGCCTTCACTGTTTATAAAAGAATAGTTGCTTTTGAGGTTATCTTTTATGTTTTTTAATTTGAACAAAGTGTAATCAGAAGGAAAAGGAGGAATTTTAAAAGGTTTACTCCAGCTAGTGCCATTGTCAGAGGACATAGCAGTGAAAAAAACGTTATTTTGTATGTATGTGCACCATAAATTGTTTTCCAAAACAGTAAAGTAACAGCTTTTGATGTTGTTGGAGTAAGCCAGTGTTAATGAACTGCTCCAACTGCCTTTAGGCCAGCTTCCAGGGGTCTTTTTTTTGTATTTTATCTCTTGTATTATATCTTCTTCTACCCACAGGATGTGTACATTTTTCTCTGAATCTACAATTACGTCTGGGAAAAAGATGCTTTCTGCTTCTGCTATAAGAGATTTTTGGGACCACCTGTCTTTTATATAACAAGCATAGTACAGCTGGTGTTTATTTTTTTCTTTGGTGATGTAGATTAAATGAATATTTCCCTCCTCATCCAAAAATAGATTATAAAATGGAGTGAAGGAAATGTTTTTTATTAAGGCTATGTTGCTTCCACTCCAGCTTTTGTCCCATTTTTGATGTATTAAGTAAACTTCGTGAGGATTATTGGAATTGTGAATTGCAAAAAATATGTGCAGTATTTTTTCTTTTATCAAAAGGTTAAAATTGCTAATATGCGTTTTTTTATCTTTATAAGCATATAAAACCTTTTTTGTCCATTCGCTGCTTTTTTGCGTCAAAAAAATTATTTCATTTTCTTGATTGTAATATATTACATTTTTGTTTCCATCTTCATCGTAACAGGCGTCGAAATCAGTGAAACAGTCATCGGCAATTACTTCTTCGGTTATGTCGCCACTTTTTGCAAAACACAATATTATTTTTTTATCTTTGAGGTAAAGATACTGTAAAAGGTCATCTTTTTTTTTAATAAGGACCTTGTCCATGAAATTTCACTCCTTTCGGTAAAAATATATGCATAACAATTGTTGAATAGAATTGACATGTTATTGACAATGATTATGCAGAAAAAAAAGCAGGATTTTTCGCATAAGGTGTAGAAATAATAAAAAAAAAGTGAGATAAAAATTTGGGTACAAAATGGCTTAAAAGGAAAAGGAGGATTGAAAATGGATTACGATGTTATAGTTTTAGGCGGAGGACCAGGAGGTTATACTGCTGCTATTAGACTCAGCGAATTAGGGAAAAAAGTCGCTGTTGTAGAAGAAGATTCATTAGGGGGAACTTGTTTAAATCGAGGTTGTATACCGACGAAAGTCTATTCTCATGCGGCTGAGCTTATAAATGCCATAAAAGATGCTAAAGACTTTGGAATAATGGCCCAGTATACATTGGATATTGCAAAACTTCGTCAGAAAAAAGAAAGAGTAGTAAAAAGACTTGTCGGTGGAGTAGGCTATTTAATGAACTTACACCATATAGATGTTATAAAAGGGAGAGGTAGGTTTGTTGATGAAAATACTATAGAAGTTGATAAAAGATACACAGCAGAAAATTTTATAATTGCAACAGGTTCAAAGGTGTTTTTACCTCCTATTGAAGGGATTAACTTAGAAGGTGTTATTACAAGTGATAAAGCGTTAGAACTTGAAAGAATTCCTGAAAAAATTGTCATCATAGGGGCGGGAATTATAGGATTGGAATTTGCAAATATTTATTCTGCTTTAGGAAGTAAAGTTATCATCATTGAAATGCTTCCTCAACTTTTGCCTATGTTAGATAGAGACATAGCAGATACGATGGAAAAAATTTTGAGGCATAAAAAAATTGAACTACATTTAAACAGTAAAGTAGAAAAGATAGAAGAAGGTTTAAAGGTAGTTTATACCACAGAAGGGAATACTCAGGTAGTGGAATGTGATACTGTTTTAGTCGCTGTAGGAAGAGTTGCCAATGTAAATGGAATTGAAGCTTTAAATCTTGATATGGATAAAAAGGGCATAAAAGTCGACTCCCACATGAGGACAAGCATAAAAAATATATATGCAATTGGAGATGTTACAGGAGGTATGCAACTGGCTCACGTGGCTTCTTATCAAGGTATTGTAGCTGCTCACAATATAGCAGGAGAAGAAAAGGAAGCGGATTTAAGTGCAGTGCCTAATTGCCTCTATACAAGTCCTGAAATAGCGTGGGTAGGTTTGAATGAGGTTCAAGCAAGAGAAAAATTTGGAGATGTAAAAATAGGCACTTTCCCTTATACGGCTTTAGGACGAGCTATGACTATGGGACAAAACGATGGATTTGTTAAAATAATCGCAGAGGCAAAATACAATAGAGTAGTGGGGATGGAAATAATAGGTGCTGGCGCTACAGAGATAATCCATGAAGGTGTACTTGCTATAAAAGAAGAATTTACATTAGAAGAGTTGGCAGATGCAATTCACGCTCATCCTACGCTTTCAGAAAGCATAAAAGAGGCAGCAGAAGACGCATTAGGAATGCCTATAAACAAAGGATAAGTTAAAGGAGAGATTCACTTGAGAAAAGGAGAAGTGTTAAAACTGGGAATTGTACCTTATATGGAGGGAAAAGAGATACAGCTTAAAGCCTTTGAAAGAGTTAAAAAGGACGAGACGGACGGGATTCTTGTTTATAAATTAGAAGAGACAATTATAAAACTCTTGGAGGAGTATGGTATAAAAGCGGGAAGGAAGCCTAAATACACCGGAGTATGGGTAGGAGATGAAAAGATATGTGCCATAGGTATCGCTGTTAGGCGCTGGATTACTTGGCATGGAATAGCCTTTAATGTAAATACTGACCTTTCATATTTTGGCTTAATAAATGCCTGCGGCATTACTGAGTTTGGAGTTACTTCTATGCAAAAACTTGGAATAAATGAAGACATAGAAAAAGTAAAAGAAAAAAATGGTTGATAAATTTAGCGAAGTATTAGGTATACACTTTAGTGAGATAACTTTAGATAGATTGGCGGTGATTGATAATGCAAAAGCCTGAATGGCTCAAAGTGAGGCTATTGAACGAAGATTTAAACAGGATGGAAGCTTTTTTAAAAAGTATGTCTTTAAACACAGTTTGTCAAAGTGCCAACTGTCCCAACATGGGGGAATGCTTTGCGAGAAAGACAGCTACTTTTATGATTATGGGAAATATATGTACGCGAAACTGTAGGTTTTGTGCGGTAGAAAAAGGACATCCTCAACCTCTTGATGAGAATGAGCCTCGAAGAATTGCTGAGGCTGCTCAAAAGTTAGGATTAAAGCATGTAGTGGTTACTTGTGTTACAAGAGATGATTTACCGGATGGTGGAGCATCACATTTTGCAAAGACAATCTATGAACTTAAAAAATTGCCAGGAGTTACAGTTGAAGTACTTGTATCTGATTTTATGGGTAAAGAAGAGTCTATTGCTCAAGTAGTAGAAGCCAAGCCAGATATAATAAATCACAATGTAGAAACAGTACCGAGACTTTATCCCAATGTAAGGCCAAAAGCAGATTATTTAAGGTCTTTAAACCTTTTAAAAAAGTCAAATGAATTAGACACTTATATTCTTACTAAGTCAGGAATTATGGTGGGGCTTGGGGAAACAGAAGAAGAGGTTATACAAGTTATGAAAGACTTAAGAAGTGTTGATTGTGACATGATGACTATAGGACAGTATTTGAGACCTTCAGCAAAACATATAGAAGTAGCAGAATATGTTACTCCACAGCAATTTAAGAGATATGAAGAGATAGGATATGAATTAGGTTTTAAATACGTAGCTTCTGGTCCCTTAGTCAGAAGTTCTTATCATGCTGATGAGGGGTTGAAGGTGACAAAGGCTTAATGAATTTGATTTGATTTTTTAAAATTTTTTGATATTACCTAAATTTATGATATAATATTGTTAGGATTTAGTATATAATAAGAGGGGATGGTAAATTATGCCTGAATTTGGAACGCCTTTTTCGGGGCTTAGTGAAAAGCGTAAACTTACTCATGAAGAATTGGTAAGGGCTATACGCTTTATGGTGGCGGCAGAGTATGAGGCAGTTCAACTTTATACTCAGTTGGCAGAAGCTACTGATAATGAATTAGCAAAAGCAGTTTTAATGGACATAGCAGATGAGGAAAAAGTGCATGCCGGAGAGTTTTTGAGGCTTTTGAAAGAATTAGCTCCTGATGAGGAAAAATTTTACGAAGAAGGGGCAAAAGAAGTAGAGGAGATAATTGAGGAGATTAAATGAAGAAAGAAGAATTAGTTGCTTTAGATATTTAGAAGTATGAGTGCAAATTGGACAAATAAAATTTTAAAATCCTAACTGAGTTAATTGCAAAATTATTGATATAGGTGGTGTTGTATTATGTCAAAATTAAATGAAACTATATCAAGAATTACAGATTTAAATAAAGAAGCCATAAAAAAGGCCCAGCAGCATCTGGATATACTCACAAAGCCGCAAGGAAGCTTAGGCATACTGGAAGATATCGTAAAACAATTAGCAGGTATTACAGGCAATCCCATGCCTAAATTAGGGGAAAAAGTCGTCATTATTATGGCAGGAGATCACGGTGTTGTAGAAGAAGGTGTAAGTGCATTTCCCCAGGAAGTAACATACCAGATGGTATTGAATTTTCTGGCAGGAGGCGCAGCTATAAATGTGCTTTCTCGCCATGCAGGTGCTAAAATCGTATGCTGTGATATAGGTATCGCTGTTGATGTAAAGCACCCTGATCTCATAATAAAAAAAGTCAGACACGGTACCAATAATATGACTAAAGGTCCAGCAATGAGCCGCAGTGAAGCTATAAGAGCTGTTGAAGCAGGCATAGAAGTAGCAGAAGAACAAATCGCTAAAGGCGCCACAATCTTAGCTACAGGAGACATGGGCATAGGAAACACTACGCCTAGCAGCGCCATACTTAAGGTATTTACAGGATGCCCTATAGAAAAAGCCGTGGGCAGAGGTACTGGCTTAAATGACAACGGCTTAGCCAGAAAAGCGATGGTCATAAATAGAGCTATTGAAATAAACAATCCTGATCCAGGAGATCCTATAGATGTGTTATCAAAAGTGGGTGGATTGGAAATAGCAGGATTGACCGGAGTAATATTGGGTAGCGCCGCCCACAAAATTCCCGTGGTTATCGACGGTTTTATCTCAACAGCTGCAGCCATGATAGCAGGCAAAATTGAGCCTAAAGCTATTAATTACATGATTGCATCCCATGTATCTGAAGAACCCGGTCATAAACTCATGCTGGAAACACTGGGACTTAGTCCTATATTGCATATGAAAATGCGCCTTGGAGAAGGCACCGGTGCTGCACTAGCTTTTCACATTATAGATGCAGCGACCCATGTTCAGAGTGAAATGGCTACTTTTGAATCAGCTGGTGTAACAACAGCTCCTTTGACCATCGATTAATAGATGAGGCTACTGCTGCTAAATTTTTAGAGAATATTAGAGAATCCGGTATCGTTGCTTATTTAAAATCACCAAGCCAATGTTGAAAAATGAAGTTTAATTTTCACATTGGCTTGGTTTATTTAACAGAGAAATAAATGACTAATTTAACCACAGTTGATTTGATTTTTTAAAATTTTTTGATATTACCTAAATTTATGATATAATATTGTTAGGATTTAGTATATAATAAGAGGAGATGGTAAATTATGCCTGAATTTGGAACGCCTTTTTCGGGGCTTAGTGAAAAGCGTAAACTTACTCATGAAGAATTGGTAAGGGCTATACGCTTTATGGTGGCGGCAGAGTATGAGGCAGTTCAGTTTTATACACAGCTTGCGGAATCAATAGACAATAAACTGGCAATTGCAGTTTTAAAGGAAATAGCAGATGAAGAAAGAGTACATGCTGGAGAGTTTTTGAGGCTTTTGAAAGAATTAGCTCCTGATGAGGAAAAATTTTACGAAAAAGGGGCAAAAGAAGTAGAGGAGATAATTGAGGAGATTAAATGAAGAAAGAAGAATTAGTTGCTTTAGATATTTAGAAGTATGAGTGCAAATTGGACAAATGAAATTTTGAGTTTTGAGGAGGATATTTATGAAAAGTTTTGGTTCATTGTATCAAAGTGGAGATTGGAAAGGCGAAAAACACGTACCTGTAATCCACCTTCCTGAAAAAGTTAAAAAGGGTGAAGTAATTGAATTAAAAGTTAACGTGGGAGAGGAAATTCCACATCCCAATACTTTAGAGCATCACATTGCGTGGATTAAAATTTGTTTCCATGGTGAAGGAGATAAATTTCCTGTTGAAATAGGCAATTACAATTTTACAGCCCACGGAGAGTACGGTGTTTTTACTGAGCCTTACATAATTGTTAAGTTTAAAGCTGGAAAATCAGGAACAATTTATACGGCAAGTTATTGTAATATACATGGGTTATGGGAAAATAGCAAGGAAGTTGTAGTAGAAGAATAGAAAATTTAGCGGCTTTCATAAGAAAAAAAACTCTCTCATGCGGACTTGCTGAGAGAGCTTTTTGTTGCATTTATTGTAACAAAATTTACATTGGTTGCGTATATTGTAGGTAGAAAAGAGAAGTTTCAGAAATGGTGTAAGCCATGAAGGGGGAAATAATATGGCTTTTTCTAAAAAGATGGTGGGACAGCAAGAAATAGTGCCAGGCCCTGTACAGCCAGGGCAACTTCCTGAACCTACAGAGATAGCTTGCATTGAAGTGACTAAGATATATGATGCTTGTTCGCAGAGACTATGCCTTGATAATATACCTCCTATTACGTTTGTACCAACAAATCTAACTTTAACTCCTTCTTTTGGAGGATGTGAAAATATAACAGTATCTTTGCTGACGCCTCCGGGTTTTGTGATAACTCCGCTTCCTGATAGACCAGGATTTGCAAGAGTAGAAGCGACTTTTCAGGTGACTTATGATATTGTCATTAATTTTCCTGATGGGACTACGCAGACATTACCAGGAAATATTACCACATTTACAAAAGACATTGTCCTTTACGTGCCAGAGCCTGATGTAGCAATAATGAAGTATGAGGCGTTGGCAGAGTGCTTATATGGCAAAGTTAATGTAGGTGCTACTACAACTGTAGATGTGATAATAGGAGTATGGATTGTGATAAAATCTGCGGTAGATGTGCAGCTATTAGTTCCTTCTTACGGATTTTGCCCGACTCCTGCAACTTGCGAAGAATTTCCAACTAATGTATGCGATGAGTTTAACAAAAGACCTTTCCCATCATTTATGCCGCCACAAATGTACCAAAATCCTTATTAAAAGCCAGCGTGTGGCTGGCTTTTTTACATAATGATTGACTCTTTATTGTTTTTGTGGCAAAGTTAATATATAGAGGAAAGAAAAATTTAATTAGTGAAAGGTGTGTTGTAAGTGAGCGAAAGCTTGAGAAATGATATTTTGATGAGATTAAAGACAATAAAGGGCCATATTGCTGGTATAGAAAAAATGGTAGAAGAATCAAAAGAGTGTCAGGATATATTGCTGCAAATTGCAGCAGTTAAAGCCTCATTAGAAAAAGTAGGCATGTCAATTATTCAAGAACACGCTAAAGAATGTATATTAGCAAGTGAGGATGGAAAGGCTACCTATGAAGATGTGCAAAGGATTATCAATTTGCTAATCAAATTTGTCAAATAAAATACGTTGTTAATGGTTAAAAGTTTGTAAAGGACAGATTTGTCGGAGTGATGGACAACACTTAAAATGGTTGTTATCAACTACAAAAAATCTAACTAAAAGGGATGATGTCCATGGAAGTATATCTTGACAATAGCGCAACTACCAGAGTTAGAAGCGAAGTAATTGAAAAGATAGTGGAGGTTTTAGACAAGCAATATGGCAATCCCTCTTCTTTGCATATGAAAGGCTATGAAGCTGAAAAGTTAATGAGTGAAGCGAGAGAAAATGTTTCTAAGTTAATAAACGGCGATAATGAGGGGATAATTTTTACATCGGGCGGTACAGAGTCAAACAACCTTGCTTTAATAGGGGTTGCTGAAAGCTTAAGGAAGAAGGGCAATCACATAATATCTTCAAAAATTGAACATCCTTCTGTGCTTAATGTGCTAAAGCACCTTGAAGAAAACGGATTTGATGTGACATATCTTGATGTGGATAAAACAGGAAAAATAGATTTAGAAGATTTTAAAGGGGCGATAACTGACAAGACTATATTCATATCGATAATGGCTGTAAATAATGAAATAGGCACTATAGAGCCAATAGATGAAATAGCAGACATTGCAGACGAAAAGGACATAGTTTTTCACGTAGATGCTATACAAGCAGCAGGAAAAATAAATATAGATGTTAAAAAGCAAAAAATAAAGATGGTGTCTTTAAGCAGCCATAAAATACACGGTCCTAAAGGAGTAGGAGCACTTTATGTAGATAAATCAGTTAGAATAAGGCCGATAATTTTTGGAGGAGGGCAAGAAAAGAATTTAAGGTCTGGGACAGAAAATTTGCCTGGAATTGTGGGGTTTGGCATAGCAAGCAAATTGGCTAAAGAAAACTTTAACGATAATATAAATAAATTAATGAACTTGAAAAGAAAGTTATACCAAGGTATAGTTTCTGAAATAAAAGATATCCATTTAAACGGTCCAGATATTGAAGGTGGAGCGCCGCATATACTTAATATTTCTTTTGCTGGCGTAAGAGGGGAAGTACTTTTACATGCTCTTGAGGAAAAAGGTATATACGTTTCTACAGGTTCAGCTTGTTCTTCCAAAAAGAAAGGACAAAGCCACGTTCTAAAAGCAATAGGTCTTAAAGAGGACCTCATTGAAAGTGCTATAAGATTTTCTTTTGGAATTTTTAATACAGAAGAAGAGATTGACTATACAATATCAGTTTTAAAAGAAAAAGTAAATTTTCTTAGAAAATATAAACGGAGGTAAAATATGCAGGATGTATTGTTGATTAAATACGGAGAACTGGCATTAAAAGGTGATAACAGGTCCTTTTTTGAAAACAAACTTGTGAAAAATATAAAAAGCGCTCTTAAAGACTTTAAAGAGGTTAAAGTTGAAAAAACCCATGGCAGAATATACGTAGAATGCGATGGGGATATTGAAGAGGTAATAGAAAGGCTAAAAAAAATTTTTGGCATTGTAGGCATAACAAGGGCAAAAAAGATTGGTTTAAACTTGGAGGAAATATATGAAGCTGCTATAGAACTGATGAGGGAATACCAAGGAAAGACGTTTAAAGTAGAGACAAAAAGGTCAAATAAATCTTTTCCCTATGACAGCATGGAAGTAAGCCGTAGAGTCGGAGCTGCGGTTTTAAAGAATGTAAAAGGCCTTAAGGTGGATGTTCATAACCCTGATGTGCTTTTAAATGTAGAAATAAGGGAGATGGCTTTTGTCTATGCAGGAGTAATCGAAGGAGCAAAAGGACTTCCGCTTGGCACTAATGGCAAAGCTACTGTGCTTTTGTCAGGGGGCATTGACAGCCCTGTAGCTGCGTGGATGATGATGAAAAGAGGAGTAGAGATAAATGCTGTATATTTTCACAGTCCACCATATACATCTGAAAGGGCTAAAGACAAAGTGGTGGATTTGTGCAAAGTGCTTTCTCAATATGGCCAAAGCATAAAATTGCATGTGGTGTATTTTACTGATTTACAACTGGAAATTTATGAGAAATGTCCTGCTAAGTTTACTACTATAATAATGAGAAGAATGATGATGAAAATTGCTGAGAAAATAGCCAAAAACACAGGTTCTATGGCGCTTATAACAGGTGAAAGTTTGGGACAAGTTGCAAGCCAGACAATTGAAAGTTTGTATGTCACAAACGCTTCAGTTTCTATGCCTGTTTTTAGACCACTGATTGGAATGGACAAGACTGAAATTATAGAATTAGCACAAAAAATCGGTACTTTTGAAATCTCTATAAGACCTTATGAGGATTGTTGCACTATATTTGTGCCAAAACATCCGGCGACAAAACCCACATTAGAAAAAGTTGTTGAAGCAGAGGAAAAAATGGACTATCAAAAGTATATAGATAACATTGAAATGGAGATTATAGATGTTTAAAAATCAAGCGTTTATTGCTTGACTTTTTTGTATAATGGAATCTAAAATAAATTAAAATTTATTAAAACAAAAATAAAAAAATTTAAAACAGATATTGACGTTTTTGAAATGTATGTTATAATGGAATTACAAGGGAAAAGGGGAAATGTGACATCGTTTAATAGAAACTTTAGCTTATATTTATGTCATAAAAAACTCGGGTTTTAAAAGAGGCGATGTTTGTGAATGAAATTTTAGGAAGGTGTCCTGTTTGCGGTGAAAAACTTGCAGTGACAAAACTCGAATGCCCTCAATGTGGTACGGCAATTGAAGGGAAATTTGAACTTTGTAAATTTTGCTATTTATCGAAAGAGCAAAGGGATTTTATGGAGCTTTTTATAAGGACAAGGGGTAATATAAGGGAAATGGAGAAGGAATTAGGACTTTCATACCCGACAATTAGAAACAAGTTGGACAATTTGATTGCAGCATTGGGATATAAAGTTGAAGAAACGCCTAAAGTAGACAAAAAAGAAGTACTTAAGAGGTTGGAAAAGGGCGGGATAACTGTGCAAGAAGCTTTGAAGCTTCTTAAAGAGTAATTGTTTAGGGGGCAGTTTTATGAGTGAAGAAAGATAATTGATTTTAAAGATGTTAGAGAAAGGGAAAATAACAGCAGAAGAAGCTGCAGAACTACTAAAGGCTATTGATGAGAAAAGATAAGAGGCACAAATAGGAGAAAAAGTAGGCCAAAGAGGAAATTACAAGTGGATGAGAGTAAAAGTTCATGACACTGCTACTAATAAATTAAAAGTAAATATAGCAATACCTTATAACCCTGTTAAGTTTGGCTTGAAGCTTGGTATGAAATTTATTCCTTCAGAGCTTATAAATGCAGAAGTAAATACAGAAGAAATTTTAGAAGCAATAAAAACGGGGGGCAGAGGGAAAAATAGTTGATGTTTATGATGAAGAATCTGGTGAACCTGCACCTTGCGCATAAAAGCAGAGACTTATTAAATATGATTTTTTAAATATGATTTTATCTACAGTCTGAAAGCGCATAAAGCGCTTTTTATACGTTAAACCTAAAAACTACTACATCTCCGTCTTGCATTACGTAATCTTTTCCTTCCAGCCTCATGAGCCCCATCTCTCTTGCTGCAGTCTGAGAGCCAGCCTTTACTAAATCCTTATAAGAAATTACTTCTGCCCTTATAAACCCTTTTTCAAAGTCTGAATGAATTTTTCCTGCTGCTTGAGGTGCTTTTGTGCCTTTTTTTATTGTCCAAGCGTGGACTTCTTTTGGTCCAGCGGTGAAAAAGGTTATAAGTCCAAGGAGAGAGTAACCATGCCTTATTATGTTGTTAAGGCCAGGTTCGGCAAGGCCGTATTCTCTCAAAAGTTCATTTCTTTCTTCATCACTTAAAGAAGCTAATTCTTCTTCAATTTTTGCACTTATAACTAAAACTTGGGAATTCTCATTTTCAGCATATTCTTTTAGTTGCTTTACATATTGATTTTCTTCACCTGAAATTAAGTCTTCTTCTGATATATTTGCTACATACATAACAGGTTTATAGGTAAGCAACATAAGTTGACTTACAAAACTTTTTTCTTCTTCGGTAAATTGAAGAGCCCTTACAGGTTTCCCTTCATCTAATCCTTTTTTTATTTTTTCAAGTACTTCCACTTCAAAGGCTGCTTTTTTATCATTTCGCGCAAGTTTTGATGTTTTTTGAAGACGCCTTTCAATAACTTCCATGTCAGCAAGTATAAGCTCTAAAGTTATTATTTCAACATCTCTTATAGGATCAATACTTCCTTCTACATGGACAATGTTGCTATCTTCAAAGCATCTTACCACGTTTAATATAGCATCAACTTCCCTAATATGAGAAAGAAATTTATTTCCTAAACCCTCACCTTTACTGGCGCCTTTTACTAAACCTGCTATGTCTACAAATTTGATTGTTGCAGGTATGACTTTTTGCGGATTTTCAATTTTAGCTAAAAAATCTAACCTTTCATCAGGCACAGATACAATTCCGACATTTGGATCAATAGTGCAAAAGGGGTAATTTGCACATTCTGCACCTGCTTTTGTAATTGCGTTAAACAAAGTGCTTTTACCGACGTTAGGTAGTCCAACAATTCCTATTTCCATTTCATCTTCCCTCCAATAGTTTTACATATGCATTATATATTACTCACAAAATTTTTTCAAATGTTTTTCATAAAAATTCCATAATTTAGCATAATACTTTTTAATAAAAGTGCAAAAATATATTTTGAGGAGGTGCATAGCTTTGAAAAAAATAAAAAATATTATAACAATAATTCTCATTGGGATAATGATAATGACGTCAATGGCAGGATGCAAAACTGCGACTAAAAAGCCTACTCCTGCACGTTATACCCCGGCGCCTACAAGGACGACTCCTGCACCTTCTAAAACAGCTCCAGGGTATACAACACCTGTACCTAGAACACCAACAGTGCCGGCTCCAACCCCTGTGAGAAAGCCTACTCCAGAAAGTGCGAGGGCAGCTAAAATAGCTTCAAATGTTGCTAAAATTCCAGAGGTAAATAAGGCGACTGTGGTAGTATCAGGTAGTAATGCCCTTGTAGGTATAGATATGAAGGCAAGGGTGCAAGGAGCACATGAGACAGATATAAAAAAGAAAGTGGAAAAGACTGTTAAAGATACTGATAAGGCTATAAAAAGAGTTTATATAACTGCCGACCCAGACTTGTACAAAAGAATAGACAACATTGCCAGAGGAATTTCTGCGGGAAGACCAGTTTCTGAATTTGCAAAACAAATATCAGAAATTATAAAACGAATTACACCTGGTATGTAGCAAAAACCTGGGGGTTTTTCCCCGGGTTTATGTATTATTGACTTTGTGTTACAATTATCATATAATAAAAAGATAATTGGATTATTTTAGAAGGAGTGAAATGTATGGGTTTAATTGGAAAACAGATTGGGGATGGAATAAATTTATACATAGATACAACTGATAAATTTAAGACTGTAACGATTAATCTATATGTACATAATCAGCTGGGAAGTGATACGACCAAATATGCTTTGATACCTTCTGTGTTAAAAAGAGGTACTTTAAATATTAAAACTTATAAAGAGATGGTTAAATACTTGGAAAACCTATACGGCACCACCATGGCTGTCTCTGTTTACAAAAAAGGGGAAAGACACCTTCAGCAGTACAGGTTAGAAATGCCTCAAGAGGATTACATAAATGAAAACATATTAGAAGAGGGTGTTAGATTTTTAAAAGATTTGATTTTTAACCCCCTTGTTGAGGACAATGCTTTTAATAAAGACTATGTATTACAAGAAAAGGAAATTCATAAAAATTTAATAAATTCGAGAATTAATGATAAAACAAAATATGCGGTGGATCGCTGTTTTGAGGAAATGTGCAAAGGGGAACCTTTTGCTATTTTTGAATTGGGAAGTACAGAGGACTTGGACTTTATTGATGAAAAGAAATTGTATCAGTATTATCAAAATTGTATTGATACATTGCCAATCGATATATACGTTGTAGGAAATGTTGAACCTAACTATGTAGAAAATGTTTTTAGGAAGTATTTTGAAATTAAAAGAGGCCAAATATTACAAATTCCAGTGGCAAATATATATAAAGAAGTGAAAGAAGTAAAATACGTTACAGACAAACTGGATGTCACGCAAGGCAAACTTACTCTTGGTTTTAGGACTAATGTACTGCCTAACAGTGAAGAGTATTATTCATTGCTTATATACAGTGGGGTTCTTGGAGGAGGACCTTTTTCAAAGCTCTTTATGAATGTTAGAGAAAAAGCAAGCCTTGCCTATTATGCTTATTCCCGTTTGGAAAGGTTTAAAGGATTGATGGTGGTAAGTTGTGGTATCGAAATAGAAAATTACAACAAAGCTCTTGACATAATAAATCAGCAGCTTAAAGACATTGAAAAAGGCAATGTAACAGATTATGAATTAGAATCTACTGTAAAAGCTTTAAAAACTTCAATGAATGCTATGAAAGATAATGCAACTTCTAAATCGGATTATTATTTATCGCAAAAAATAGCAGGTAGTGATGTGGATATAGATGAGTTTATTAAAAAAGTAGAAGCCGTTACAAAAGAGGATGTTGTAGAAGTTGCAAAAAAGGTAAAGCTTGATACAGTATACTTTATGACGAATAAGAGGGAGGGCTAATAATGCGGCAATTGTACAATAAGACGATAGATGAAAAAATATTTTTAGAAGAATTGGAGAACGGTTTAAAAGTCTATATAATGCCTAAAAGAGGTTATACCAAGCAGTTTGCCATATTTGCTACTCATTTTGGTTCTAACGACAGTAAATTTGTAGTTCCTGGAGAAAAAGATGTTACTGAAGTGCCGGATGGTGTTGCCCATTTTTTAGAGCATAAAATGTTTGAGGAGGAAGAGGGAAGCGTTTTTGAACAGTTTTCAAAATTAGGGGCTTCAGCAAATGCTTATACTAATTTTACTACAACGGCTTATTTATTTGCCAGTACAGAAAATTTTTATGATAATTTAAAGCTTTTAGTGAAATTTGTACAAAATCCTTATTTTACAGATGAAAATGTTGAGAAAGAGAAGGGAATAATAGCGCAAGAAATAAGGATGTACCAAGATGACCCCAATTGGAGAGTTTATTTTAACGCCCTTGAAGCTCTTTACCATGTGCATCCAGTGCGAAAAGACATAGCAGGTACTATTGAGTCTATATCAAAAATAAACAAGGAAATTTTATACAAATGTTACAATACTTTTTATCATCCTGAAAACATGGTGTTATTTGCGGTAGGGGATATAGATGTCGATAAGACGATTGATGTTATTAAAGAAAATGTAAGCCAAAAGAAAAAACTAGGGGAGATAAAAAGGATATATCCAGATGAACCTTTGAGCGTTTACAAAAATCAAGTAGTTCAAGATATGCAGGTTTCAATTCCGCTTTTTAATTTGGGTTTTAAAGACACTGATGTAGGCTTCGGCAGCAAAAATCTCTTAAAAAAGAGTTTAGAAACCCAGATATGTCTTGAAATGGTGTTAGGAAGAAGCTCTGACTTGTATGAGAAACTGTACAATGAAGGGCTTATTGACAGTACCTTTAGTTTTGACTACGGTGGTGAAATAGATTACGGCTATTCAATAGTAGGAGGACAATCCAAAGACCCATATAAAGTAAGGGATATGATTTTAGAGGCTATAAAAAATCCTCAATTTTTAATAAAAGAAGATTTTGAGCGCATTAAGAAAAAATATGTGGGGAAATTTTTAAGGACTTTTAATTCAGTAGACAGTATCGCCTATAGCTTTATTAATCTTTACATGAAGGAAATAAATTTATTAGATTATATAGATGTGCTTTACAGTCTAACTTTTGAAGATGTTGTTAAGAGGTTTGAAATTCATTTGCAAGAACAAAATAGCGTGCTTTCTGTGATAAATCCAATTAAGGGTCAGGCGTAATGCCTGATTTTTTATTTTTTTTATTTTTTTTATTAAAATTTAGCAGGATTTTTTGAATTTATATAGAATAACATATTAAGTGGTGTAATGTGGTGGTAAGTGGTAGAATGTGAAAGGAAAGTTTGGTGTTTTACATGTTGATGGGCCAGTATGAACACACGATTGATGCAAAAGGAAGAGTTATAATACCTGCCAAGTTTAGAGAAGAACTGGGGGATAGGTTTGTATTGACAAAAGGGCTGGACAATTGCTTGTTTGTTTACTCGTTGGAAGAGTGGAAGAATATTGAGGCCAAGCTTAAAACTCTACCACTTACAAAGAAAGACGCAAGGGCTTTTACAAGATTTTTCCTTGCAGGAGCTGTGGAATGCGAAATTGACAAACAGGGAAGAATACTTATACCAGCAAATTTGAGAAGCCACGCAAAAATAGAAAAAGACGTCATATTTATAGGCGTTTCTACGAGGGTTGAAATATGGAGCAGAGAGGTCTGGGAAGAATATTCCAACAATATGGATGTTTCTTTTGAAGAAATTGCAGAGCATCTTGATGATTTAAACATATAGGTGTGAGAGATGGAGTACGTACACAAAAGCGTTTTGTTAAAGGAATCAATTGAATATTTAAACATAAAAGCGGATGGGATTTATGTTGATGGAACATTGGGTGGGGGAGGTCACTCCGAGGAAATTTTAAAAAGACTTAAAGCAGGCAGACTAATTGCAATAGACAGAGATATAGACGCTATAAATGCAGCAAAAGAGAGACTTAAAGACTACAAAAATGTCTATTACGTAAACGACAATTTCAAAAATATAAAGGAAATACTTAAGAATTTAAAAATTGACAAAGTGGATGGAATACTTCTTGACCTTGGAGTGTCTTCTTACCAGTTGGATGAAACTCAACGAGGATTTTCATACATGAAGGATGCGCCGCTGGATATGAGAATGGATAAAGAATCGCCTTTTTCTGCTTATGATGTTGTAAACAAGTATTCAGAGGAAGAATTAGAAAGAGTGATAAAAGAATACGGTGAAGAAAAATGGGCATCGCGAATAGCGAAATTCATCGTGGAGGCGAGAAAAAAATCCGAGATAAAGACTACATTTCAGCTGGTAGAGATTATAAAAAATGCGATTCCGGCATCTGCCAGAAGAGAAGGGCCTCATCCTGCAAAAAGAACTTTTCAGGCGATAAGAATAGAGGTTAACGAAGAACTTAAAGACCTTGATAAAGCAATTGAAGATATGGTGGAGGTATTAAGGGGGAAAGGTCGTATCGCAATAATAACATTCCATTCTTTGGAAGACAGAATAGTAAAGAACACTTTTAAAAGATTAGAAAAGCCATGTATTTGCCCGCCTAAAATGCCGTGTACCTGTGGCAAGAAGCCTCTTATAAAGATAATAACTAAAAAACCAGTTATGTCTTCCAAAGAAGAGCTGGAGGTAAACCCGCGATCCCGCAGTGCAAAACTTAGAGTGGCGGAAAAACTGTAAGTTCTAAAAGGAGTGGAGGTAGAATAAATTGATAGTAGCACAAAGAGATTATAATTATGAATATCCCCCGTATACCTCAGAGAAAACGGGACAAGTCAAAAAATCTAAAAAGAAGAAAAAGTTAAAGAATTTGGCATTAATACTTTTTGTAGGTTCTTTAAGTGTTATGATACTTTTTAGATATGCGGTAATTTATCAGAAGTCAATTGCACTTGATAAAATGGAGGAAAATATACGATATACTGAAAATTTGAATCAACAGTTAAAAGCCAAAATTGCTGCTATGAGCGATCCTGTTAGAATTGAAAAAATCGCGAAAGATAAATTGGGAATGCAACAGCCGGATGAAAGCCAAGTTGTGTATGTAAATGTTGGGAAAATAGATACTGTCGCTAAAAATCAAAAACCTGAAGATAAAAATGTTGAAAGGAGTAACTTTTTCATGAGGATATTGGGGGTTTTAAACAGATAGGAGGGATATAAATATATCCGAACATATCTGTAAAAAGAAGAATCCTTTTTTTGCTTTTTTTATCTTCAGTAGCGATATTTGGGCTTGCAGTTCGGCTTTTTTGGATACAAATTGTCAAAAGTGAAGAGTATCAGAAAATGGCACTTCCTCAATGGACTTTAGACGTATCAGTGACTCCTAAAAGGGGAATCATATTTGATAGAAATGGAAAAGTGCTTGCAGAAAATGTAAGTGCAAATAAAATAAGTGTTATTTCTAAAGAGATAAAAGAATCTCAAAAAGAAATGGTAGCTGAAGCGTTGTCAAGAATATTAAATTTGGACAAAGATGAGGTAGTAAAAAAGATTTCAAACAAAAATATGCAAGAAGTGCTGATTGCTAAAAAAGTTGATGATGACAAAGCGAATGAGATAAGGAAATTGAACATAGAAGGAATAATTGTTTCTGAAGATATGAAGAGATATTATCCAGACAGAAATTTAGCTTGTCACGTATTAGGATTTACTGGAATTGATAATCAAGGCTTAGACGGCATTGAATTGGTCTTTGACAATTTCTTAAGAGGTATTCCGGGAAGAATTTCAACGCCAATTGACGCGATAGGAAGAAAAATGAATATTGGAGAAGAAGAGTATTGTGAACCGATGCAAGGGTATAACGTAGTTCTTACAATTGATGAGACGATTCAGCATTTTACTGAAAAAGCTCTTAACCAAGCGATGGTTCAATCAAAGCCTTCTAAAGGGGTAGTAGCTATTGTTATGGACCCTAATACGGGGGAAATACTTGCCTTAGCTAATAGACCTAATTATGACCCAAATGACCCTTTTGCAGGGCAAGAGGAAGAATGGTTTAAATTATGGAGAAATAAAGCCATATCAGATTCCTATGAACCAGGTTCTGTATTTAAAACAATCACTGCTTCTGCAGCGTTGGAGGAAGGAGTAGTAAGGCTGGATGAACAGTTTTATGACCCAGGTTACATAATGGTGGCAGGGCATAGGATAAATTGCTGGGCTACCCACGGAAGTGAGACCTTTGTTCAAGGAGTACAAAATTCTTGTAACGTGGTTTTTGTGACTTTAAGTCAAAGGTTGGGAGTAGAAAAGCTTTATAAATACATACACGCATTTGGATTTGGACAAAAAACAGGGATACTTCTTCCGGGAGAAGCTCCCGGTCTTGTGATGCCAGAGAGCAATATAGGTCCTGTAGAGCTTGCAACTAACTCTTTTGGTCAAGGTATTGCGGTGACTCCTTTGCAGATGATTACGGCTGTATCTGCTATAGCCAACGGTGGAAAATTGATGCAACCTCTCATTGTCAAATCAATTGTAGATTCAAGCGGAAATGTAATAAAAGAATTTAAACCAAAAGTGGTAAGGCAGGTAATTTCAGAGAAAACTTCTGCTACCATGAGAGAGATATTAAAAAGCGTTGTTTCAGAAGGAACAGGTAGAACAGGTTATATAGAAGGTTTTGATGTAGCAGGAAAAACTGGTACAACTGAAAAATACATGCCTGGCAAATATGTAGCCTCTTTTTTGGGCTTTGCACCAGCTGATGACCCAAAAGTCATAGCATTGGTGGTAATAGATGAGCCAAACAATCCAGAATCCCACTTTGGTAGTCAGTTAGCGGCTCCTGTAGTAAAAAGCATTTTAGAGGATACTTTAAGATATTTGGAGGTTAAGCCAAGAGGAATAGAAAAGGCTCCTTTGGTAGAAGTGCCTAATGTGAGGAATATGAAACTTTATGAAGCACAAAATGTGCTGATTTCTAATAAACTTAGATTTATTGTGGAAGGCAGAGGGAATACCGTTTTTGACCAAATGCCTAAACCGGGTGCGATAGTTGAAGAAAATACAACAGTCATTTTGTATTTAAATGACTATGGGGAAGAAAATGTCATTGTTCCTGACTTGACAGGTAAAAGCGTAAAAGAAGCAGCGGAATTATTGAATTCATTAGGACTTAAAATAAAGATAAAAGGCAACGGATTTGCGGTACGACAAGTTCCTTTAGAAGGTACTGTGGTAAAAAAAGGAGAAACTATTGAAGTGGAGTTTAGGCCAAAGGAAAATTAAACATACTCTATGCAAAATTTATAATTGTGCTATACTATTAGTGGTATATATTTTTGCGAGGAGGCCTAACATGAAACTTACAGAAATTTTAAAAGGGGTTAAATGTGAGATAAAAGGAAATCCCAATATTGACATAAACGGTGTCTGCTATGATTCGAGAAAGGCAAAAAGCAAATACTTGTTTATTGCCATAAAGGGGTTTAATACGGATGGCGCTCTTTACATTGAAGATGCCATAAAAAATGGAGCTATTGCTGTGGTAGCAGATAGAGAAGTAAAAGAATACCCTGGCGTGACTACTGTTTTAGTAGAAGATGCAAAAGCTGCAATGGCTAAAATAGCCGCTAATTTTTACAAAAATCCCACCAGTAAACTTATCCTCATCGGTATAACAGGTACAAACGGAAAAACCTCTGTTACTTATATGTTAAAGTCGATTTTGGAAAGTCAAAATAACAAAGTGGGATTGGTAGGTACTATACAAAACATGATTGGGGATGAAGTGATACCTTCTGTCCATACTACACCAGAATCTTTGGATTTACAAGAGCTTTTCAGCGTAATGGTAAACAAAGGTGCTAAGTATGTGGTTATGGAGGTATCATCTCATTCTTTAGCTTTAAACAGAGTAGATGAGTGTGAATTTGATATAGCTGTTTTTACTAACTTGTCTCAAGACCATTTAGATTTCCATAAAAATATGGAAGAATATGCAAAGACAAAGAGTAAGCTCTTTAAAATGGCAAAACAGGCTTCTGTGATAAATATAGATGACAAGTATTCTTCTATGATGATTGAAAGCTCTAAAGCGAAGGTTTTGACTTATGGCATAAAAGACTTTGCTTATGTGATGGCAAAAGACATACAAAATAGTTTGAACGGTGTTAAATTCAAAGTGCAGATTGAAGATAAAAAAGAGGAGATGCTTTTGAAAATTCCCGGTTTGTTTAGTGTGTACAATGCTTTAGCAGCAATTACAGTTGCTGATTTTCTTGGAATTACTCTTCCCATCATAAAAGAGGCATTGAGTAAAGTGACAGTAAAAGGAAGATTCGAACTTGTAGAGACTGGCAGAGATTTTCACGTAATCATAGATTATGCTCACACACCAGATGGGATAAAGAACATAATGGAGGCACTTAATGAATATAAAACAGGGAGAAAGATACTTTTATTTGGCTGTGGAGGAGACAGGGATAAGTTGAAGAGGCCTTTGATGGGAGAAGTGGCTGGTCGATATGCCGATTTTTGCATACTCACTTCTGACAATCCCCGCTCAGAAAACCCGATGGAGATAATTTTACAAATAGAAGAGGGTATAAAAAAGACAAATTGTCCCTATACAATAATAGAAGATAGAAAAGAGGCAATACGTTATGCTTTGTCTATAGCTAAAAAAGATGATGTGGTAATACTTGCAGGCAAAGGACATGAAACTTATCAAGTTATAAAAGACAAAGTAATTCCCTTTGATGAAAGAGAAATAGTCAAGGAAATTTTATCTGAAGGCGGTAGTAAATGATGGAACTTTTAGTTAAAGAACTTATAAATGCAGTAGAAGGTAAATTGGTAAATGGAAATACAAATGTTAAAATTACAGGGATTTCGACAGATTCTAGAAAAATAACAAAAGGAGAGTTATTTGTACCTTTAAAAGGAGAAAGGTTTGATGGAGAAGATTTTGTGAAAGATGCGGTATCTAGTGGCGCTGTTGCTGTGATTACTGCTGATTTAAGAAATGTCGAGCTTTTGAAAGATACTACTGTAGCAGTTATTTATGTAAAAGATACTTTGACTGCTTTTCATGAAATAGCGGCTTATTATAGAAAAAAGTTTGATATACCGTTTATTGCAGTAACAGGGAGCAGTGGCAAGACCACCACCAAGGATATGATTGCTGAAGTGTTATCTAAAAAGTATGCAGTTCTCAAGACAGGGGGAAACTTCAACAATGAAATAGGATTGCCCCTCACTATTTTTAGGCTGGAAAGTTATCACCAAATAGCAGTAGTGGAAATGGGAATGAGTGGCATTGGCGAAATAAAAAGGTTAAAAGAAATTGCAAAACCACAAGTAGCTGTTTTTACTAATATAGGAGTAGCACACATTGAAAAATTAGGTTCAAGAGAAAACATATTAAAAGCCAAAGCGGAGCTAATTGAGGACTTTGGCGAAAATAACGTGATTGTACTAAACGCTGATGATGACATGCTTGTAAGACTTCCTCAAACTTATCGAGGAAAATATTATAAATATGGAATAACAAATGGCGATGTTAAAGCTTATAACATAGAAAAAGATGAAAGAGGCGTTAGGTACGTTTTAAAAGTTAGAGAGTTAGAAAAAAGAGTAGAGCTTTCTATTCCGGGGATGCACAATGTGTATAATTCCCTTGCTGCTATCTGTGTCGGCTTAGAATTTGGAGTAAGTGTGGAGGATATGGCTGATGCTTTAAGAGAATTTAAGCCTGAAAAAATGAGGCTTAATATAATAGATGGTGGCAAAATTAAGATTATTGACGATGCCTACAATGCAAATCCTGATTCTATGAAGGCTGCACTAACTGTTTTGAGGGATTTAGATTCCAAAAGAAAAGTTGCAGTTTTAGGAGATATGTTGGAATTAGGAGAATATTCTAAAGAGGCTCATAAGGATATAGGAAAGTTTGTGTTAGAATGCGGTATCGATGTGTTAGTAACATCAGGGAATTTTGCAAAATACATCGCAGAAGAAGCAAAAATCTGTGGAATGAACAGCAGTAATATCTTTATATGCAAAAACAATGAAGAAGCAAATAAAGTTTTAGATAGCATTATTAAAGAAGGGGATTTAATTTTGGTAAAAGGATCACGAGGCATGAAAATGGAACAAATTGTACACCATTTGCAGGAGAGGGTAAAGTGAAATGATGCAAAAGATAATGTTGGCTACGATTGTCACTTTTGCTTTGACTTTAGCAGCAGGGCCTATTTTTATTCCATATCTTAGGAAGTTAAAGTTTGGACAAAGCGTAAGGGAAGATGGACCCAAAACTCATTTAAAAAAATCCGGAACTCCCACCATGGGAGGAATAATGTTTGTAGCGGCAGCTACTATTACCACATTAATATTTTCTCCCTGGAATAAGTACATGGGAATTTTGCTTTTGGCAATTTTGGGTTATGGGCTCATAGGCTTTGCAGATGACTTTTTAAAAGTGCATTTAAAAAGGCCATTGGGCTTAAGAGCGAGAGAAAAACTGATTGGGCAGTTTTTGCTGGCAATTGTAATTTCTTATTTTGCAAAACAATATGTTGGCAGTGACGTAATAATTCCTTTTTTAAAGACAAACATAGACCTTGGGATTTATTATATTCCTCTTATGGTTTTTATAATAGTTGGGACTGTAAACAGTGTAAATCTGACAGATGGTCTGGATGGATTGGCAGCAGGAGTTTCTTCTATTGTAATGGCTTTTTTTACTCTTGTTTCTCTTTTTTTAAACAATATTACTTATGGTGCTTTCAGCGCCGCTTTTACAGGAGCATTGTTAGGTTTTTTAAGGTACAACAGACATCCGGCGGAAGTTTTTATGGGAGATACTGGTTCCTTAGCTATCGGTGGTGCTGTCAGCACTATTGCGGTCTTGACTAAACTTCCTTTAATTTTACCGCTTTTAGGTATTATATATGTGGCTGAAGCGCTTTCTGTGATAATTCAGGTTATATCTTTTAGATTTTTTGGCAAAAGGGTTTTTAAAATGAGTCCTTTGCACCATCATTTTGAACTGTCAGGTTGGCAAGAAGAAAGGGTTGTGTACACTTTTTGGCTTGTCACTTTAATTGCCTTATTTTTGTCATTTTATAGCTTAAGTTAGGAGTGTAATATATGGAAGTTAGAAACAAAAAGGTTTTTGTGGCAGGATTGGGACTTAGTGGAATTGCTTTATGCAAAGTATTGATAGATTTAAAAGCCCATGTGATTGCTTATGATGAAAAGGACTATGCTTTTCTTAAAGATAATATAGCAGAAATAGAGAGTTTGCCCATTGAGTTTAAGTTTGGAAAGTTTAAAAGGGACACATTAAAGGGAGTGGATTTGGTCGTCATAAGCCCTGGTGTGCCTGTTGATTCTGAGTTGGTGAAAGAGGCACAAACCTTAGGAATTGAGGTATTAGGGGAAGTAGAATTTGCGTATAGATTTTCTAAAGGACCGATTTACGCCATAACGGGTACTAATGGCAAAACTACCACTACTTCTTTGCTGGGAGAAATCTTTAAAAATGCTGGAAAAAATGTGTATGTTGCAGGAAATATAGGTTATCCTCTTATTTACGTTACCACAACGGCTACAGAGAAAGATGCAATAGTTGCGGAAATCAGCAGTTTTCAATTAGAGACTGTAAAAGAATTTAGACCTAAAATAAGTTGCATAATCAACATAACTCCAGACCATTTAAACAGGCACAAGACTTTTGAAAACTACAGAGATGTAAAAGGGAGAATCTTTGAAAATCAAGGTGAAAATGAATATACTGTGTTAAATTACGATGATGAAGTTGTGTTAAGTTTGGCGAAAAAGGCAAAATGCAAAGTCTTTCCTTTTAGCAAAAAGAAAATTTTAGAAGAAGGTGCTTATGTAAAAGATGGCAGTATTTACATAAGCTTTGAAGGCTCTCTTGAAAAGATTATTGATGTAGAAGATATCTATATTCCAGGGGAGCACAATTTAGAGAATGCTTTGGCAGCTTCTTCAATGGCTTACATTGCAGGAATTGATGCAAATACTATTGCGCACACTTTAAAAACTTTTAAAGGGGTAGAACACCGCATTGAGTTTGTAGATGAAATAGAGGGGATAAAGTTTTACAATGATTCAAAGGGGACTAATCCAGATGCTTCTATTAAAGCGATACAGGCATTAAAAACGCCTATAATATTGATTGCTGGCGGTTACGACAAAGGCAGTGAATTTGATGAATTTGTAAAAGCTTTTGGTGAAAAGGTCAAAAAACTAATACTGATAGGGCAAACTGCGAAAAAAATCAGAGATACGGCGGTTAAGCATTCTTATCTCGAATCCAATATTATCTTTGCAAATACTTTGGAGGAGGCTGTTAAAAAAGCTTATGAAAATGCTATGAGAGGGGATAGCGTACTTTTGTCACCCGCTTGTGCTAGTTGGGATATGTTTAAAAACTTTGAAGAAAGAGGTAAGGTTTTTAAAAAGGCAGTGGCAGAGTTGAGGAGGTAAAAGAATGAAAAAAAGATACCCTGTTGATTATAGTATACTGTTGACAGTCTTAATACTTGTTTCCATAGGGGTTATAATGGTTTTTAGTGCCAGTTCTGCCAGTGCTTATTATACTTACAATGATTCTTTTTACTTTTTAAAAAGGCAATTGATGTGGGTAATACTGGGCTTTTTCGCTATGTCTTTTATGATGAATTTGGATTATGTCATTTTAAAGAAGTTAGCAGGACCTTTTCTTGCAATATCAATAGCATTGCTCATTGCAGTCTTGATTCCAGGTATTGGTGTGGAGAGGTACAATGCGACTCGTTGGATAGGAATTGGAAACTTTACCCTTCAACCTTCTGAATTAGCAAAATACGCTTTGATTATATATTTGGCTAAGTACTTTGATAAACATCCTGAATATGCAAAGAGTTTTAAAAAGGGCGTTGTACCAGTCTTAGGACTGGCAGGATTGTTTTTCGTCCTTATAATGTTACAGCCCAATTTCAGTACAGCTGGCACAATATTTATAATAGCTGTCATAATTCTTTTTGTTGCCGGTGCGAGAATCTCTTTTATGATAACTTTGTTTGGGTTGGGGGTTGTTGCAGCTGCTGTAGTTTTTTCATCGTTTGAATACATCAGAGAAAGGGTATTTACTTTTTTGAATCCTTGGCAAGACATTCAAAAATCTGGCTATCAAATCGTGCAGTCCCTTTATGCTTTAGGTTCTGGCGGTTTATTTGGTGTAGGACTTGGTAGAAGCAGACAGAAATTTATGTATTTACCTATGCCACAAAATGACTTTATTTTTTCAATAATAGGTGAAGAGTTAGGTTTAATAGGTACAGTTACCATTCTTTTGCTGTTTTTATATTTAATCTTGAGAGGGCTAAGAGTTGCTGCAAAAGCTCCTGACATGTTTGGGTGCCTGGTTGCGACTGGTATCACTAGCCTTATAGGAGTTCAAACTCTCATTAACGTGGCAGTTGTGACTTCTTCAATGCCTGCAACAGGTGTATCACTCCCCTTTATAAGTTATGGCGGTACTTCGACAGTTATTATGATGGCAGGGGTTGGGATACTTTTGAATATTTCTCGATATGCGAATTTGGATAGGAGCTGATGACAGTTGAAATATTTGTTTGCAGGTGGCGGCACAGGAGGACATATTTATCCTGCCATAGCAATTGCTAAAGAAATCCTAAAAAATGAAAAAGATGCACAAATTTTGTTTGTAGGCACAAAAAAAGGTTTAGAAAATGAATTAGTGCCAAGGGAAGGTTTTGAATTAAAGACAATTACTGCTCAAGGATTTAAAAGAAAATTGTCGTTAGATACTTTGAAAACTGTACACAAGGCTATTATTGGGTTAAAAGAGGCGAATAAAATTTTAAAAGAGTTTAAGCCTGATGTAGTGATTGGAACTGGAGGCTATGTCTGTGGACCGGTCTTAATGATGGCAGCGCTAAGAGGGATAACTACCTTAATACACGAGCAGAACGCTTTTCCAGGGCTTACCAATAAAATATTGTCAAGGTTTGTTAAAGTAGTGGCGGTAAGCTTTGAAGAGTCAGTAAAATATTTTAAAAACAAAGAAAAAGTGGTTGTTACAGGAAACCCCATAAGAAAAGAGCTTTTTGAGACAGATAGGTTAGAAGGGATGAAGAGGTTAGGTTTTTCGCCTGATAAACCACTGGTAGTTTCAGTAGGTGGAAGCAGAGGAGCAGAAAAGATTAATTTTATCATGGTAAAACTTATAAAAATGAAAAACAAAAACCTTCAGGTTTTGATGATTACTGGCACTAATCAATATGAGAAAGTGTTAGAAAAGATTAAAAATGATAACTTAAACTTGGAAGAATCTGTGAAGATAATTCCCTACTGCCATAATATGGAGGATGTATATGCGGCTGCAGACATTATGGTGTGTAGGGCTGGTGCCATAACTTTGGCTGAAATTACTGCGAAAGGAGTTGCTTCTATTTTAGTGCCTTCTCCTTATGTTGCAAACAATCACCAAGAATACAATGCAAGAGTGCTGGAAAGAGCAGGTGCTGCCTATGTCATATTGGAAAAAGACTTAACAGCCCAAGGGCTGTATGACAAAATAAACTACCTTTTAAACAATTCTTCTGTACTTTTGGGTATGAAAGAAAATGCGAAAAAAATCTCTAAAATTGATGCTGCGGAGAAAATATACAAGCTCATAAAAAGCATAACATAATACTTTATGTAACACCCCATCTTATTTATGCATAGTATATGGTGTAACCTGTATAAATTTTAGGGGTGATAAGATGGGGAAATTCAAAATTAATGGAGGGAATAGGCTGTATGGCGAGTTGAGAGTAAGTGGTGCTAAAAATTCCGTTTTACCCATCCTTGCAGCATCAATTTTAAATGAAGGTACTTGTGTTTTACACGATTGCCCCAGATTAAAAGATGTTTATTCTATGATAGAAATTTTAGAGCATTTGGGATGTAAGATTACTTTTAAAGGGAATGACATAATAATAGATGCGAAAGATGTAAAAGACAGTGAAATACCAGATAATTTAATGAGAACTATGAGGTCCTCCATATTTTTGATGGGAGCACTTATATCAAGAAATAGAAGTGCTTTAATGAGCTTTCCCGGTGGTTGTGATATAGGCCACAGGCCCATAGATTTGCACCTTAAGGGTTTAAGGAAATTGGGGGTTAAAATAGAAGAATCTTATGGCTATATTCGCTGTGAAGGAGCAAAAGTGAAAGGAAGTGAAATACATTTAGACCTCCCCAGCGTAGGTGCAACTGAAAATATAATGTTGGCAGCTGTTAAAGCAGAAGGGGTTACAATCATAAGAAATGCGGCAAAAGAGCCTGAAATAGAAGATTTACAAAATTTTTTAAACTCCATGGGAGCAAAAATATCTGGTGCTGGTACCAATACTATAGTCATTGAGGGAGTTAAAAAGCTACATGACACAGAGTATACCATAATTCCCGATAGGATTGTGGCAGGTACTTACCTTTGTGCAGCTGCGATGACACAAGGAGAGCTGACGGTTACAAATGCATTAAAAGAACATTTGGAGCCTTTGCTTTCTAAGTTGAGAGAAACAGGGTGCGAGATATTTACAGGGAATGATTATATAAAAATTGTGTGCAATAAGCGACCAAAAGCTGTTGACATGATTGTGACATTGCCATACCCTGGCTTTCCCACAGATTTGCAGCCCCAAATGGTTGCTGTACTTTCCATCGCCAATGGAACGTCTATTGTGACAGAGACGATATTTGACAATAGATTTAAATATACAGAAGAACTGATAAGAATGGGAGCAGGCATAAAAGTAGATGGGAGAGTAGCAGTAATACGTGGAACTGAAAAATTGATGGGAGCCAAAGTGGTAGCAAGAGACTTAAGAGGGGGTGCGGCGTTAGTCATTGCTGGACTTGGAGCACAAGGTACTACTATTGTAGAAGAGGCTGAGCATATAGATAGAGGATATGAAGCTTTAGAAGCCGCATTGATGAGTGTGGGAGGGGATATAGTAAGAATTGTGTAAAACAGCTTTATGCTGTTTTACACATAGAATAAAATGGTACAAGCAGGGGATGGTTTTATGGCAAGTAATAATGCTGTGAAAAAAAAGAAAAAATTTTTTGTGTTAGTCTTTATTATAGCATTAGTAGTATTTGTTTACATATTTATGTTTAAATCAAGTTATTTTAAAATAGATACTATAAAAGTTGTGGGCAATCAAATTTTGTCTTATAATGATATTAAAGAGTTAGCAGGCATAAATTATGGCATGAATATTTTTAAAGTAAATCCCGGTAGAATAGAAAAAAATTTACTTAATAGTCCTTATATAAAAGAAAGCAAAGTAGAGATAAAATATCCTCGCACTGTTGAGATAAGGGTGAAAGAAAGGCGCATAGTAGCCCAAGTACAAGATAAGGTAAATTATTTAATGATTGACAAGGAAGGGGTTGTTGTTAAAAAGGATGTGTACAATCCTTCGCTTCCGCTTCTTGTAGGGATAAAAGTGGATAAGTATGAAATAGGGAAAAGATTGAGTGATGTATTTGAAAAAAATTATTTAGGGGAACTTTTAGGACTCATAGAAAATACTAATTTTTGTGCGCAAATAACTTATATTAATGAAAATCATATTGTGCTTACAACGAAAAGCGGCATAAATGTATCTTTTAATAATCCTTATGACATTAAGTATTCTTTTAAATTTGTCGAATTAATATTAAAGGATCTAACTAATAAAGGTTATCATAAAGGCACAATCCAGGTTACAGGAGATAATAATCCGGTTTTTTTGCCATAGAGGACGGGAGGTACTTATGAAAAAAAGTGTTTATATATCAGTAGCATTTGTTTGCATTGTTTTAGGAATCATGCTTTCTACTCAATTTAGAATAGTAAAAAAGAGTGGAGCAGTTACTGTGCAAAGAGCTGAGGAACTGGCAGCACAGTTAAAAGAGGTTCAGTTGGAAAAAGAAGCTCTTTTGAAGCAGATTAATGAATTAGAAGCTAAAATAAATAGTTATGAAGAGGCTTCCTCTAAAACTAGTGTAGTGACACAAGCTTTAAAAAATGATGTGGAAAAGTATAAGGCGTTGGCAGGCCTTACTGACCTTCAAGGACCTGGAGTAATTGTCACTATAAATGACAGCAAACAGGCTGTCCCTCCAGGGCAAGACCCTAATTTGTTTTTGGTTCATGATGAGGATTTATTAAAAGTTGCCAATGAATTGAGAGCTGCTGGCGCAGAAGCAATATCATTAAATGATCAGAGGCTTATCGCTACTTCAGAGATAAGATGTGTAGGACCTACTGTTAATGTCAATTCAGTAAGATTTGCGGCTCCATATGTTTTTAAGGCTATTGGAGACCCAGATACTTTGGAAGCAGCTCTTAAGTTAAAAGGTGGAGTAGTGGAGACTCTATCTACTTGGGGCATAGAGGTAAATATTAAAAAATCTGATAAAATCATAATTAAAAAATATGACGGCGTGATAAAATTCCGTTATGCAAAACCTGTGGTTGAAGGAGAGAACAAATAATGGTATTGATTATAATAGTTAGCTTATTGTTGGGACTGGCTATTGGCTTCATCTTGCCGATTAATATTCCCGCAGTTTACGTTTCATATTTATCTGTTGCCATTCTTGCAGCCTTAGACTCAGTTTTCGGTGGCATAAGAGCAAGTCTTGAACAAAAATTTGACAACCTTATTTTTATAACTGGCTTTTTTGGGAATGCCATATTGGCAGGAGGCCTTGCTTACATTGGTGATGTATTAGGAGTTCCTATATATCTTGCTGCAATATTTGTTTTTGGAAGCAGGCTGTTTGTCAATTTTGCATATATAAGGAGATATGTGATAGAGAAGATGAGAAAAAGATAGCAGTCTCCTGAAGGAGGATTTGGTAATGGGCGATTTAATAGTTGGATTAGACATTGGTACATCTAAAGTGTGTACAATCATCGGAGAAGGGGATAAAAACGGGGAACTGCATATTATTGGTATTGGGTATTATCCCTGTAAAGGGGTAAAAAAAGGAGTTATTGTAGATATAGATGAAACAGCATATTCCATAAAAAAATCTGTAGAGCAAGCAGAGAGAATGGCGAACCAAAAGGTTTCTTCTGTTTATTTAAAAATATATGGGGGATTGACAACTATATACAAAAATAATGGAGTTGTTGCTGTATCTCGAGAAGATAAAGAAATTTCCAAGCAAGATGTAGAAAGGGTCCTACAAGCTGCTAAAATTATCGCTATCCCTTCAGATAAAGAAATCATAGACGTCATACCTTTAGAATACATAGTAGACGGATATGGGGAAATAAAGGACCCTGTTGGAATGGCGGGGATAAGACTGGAGGTAAATGCTGCTGTAGTTACAGGAAGTGTAACAGCCATTCAAAATATAGAAAAATGCGTCAAAAAAGCTGGCTTGGAAGTAGAGGGTATAATTGTAGGACCTTTGGCTACATCGGAAGCAGTTCTTTTGAGAGATGAAAAGGAGTTGGGGGCTGCTTTAATAGATGTGGGTGCAGGAGTAACGGACATTTCTGTTTTTAAGTATGGAAACCTCATTTATTCATCTATGATAGCGGTGGGGGGCGGGCATATAACTAATGATTTGTCAATTGGGTTAAAGATTTCATTCGAAGAAGCCGAAAACATTAAGAAAAGATACGGCACCTTAGAAAAAGTTCCAGAGGAGAAGTTGGAACCTATAAAAATTACTAATTTAGCAGGTAGAGGTAATGTTACCACCAATGTTAATGAAATAGCTGATATAATAGAGGCAAGGGTTTCTGAACTTTTAATGCTTGTATATGATAGGTTAGAAGAGGTAAAAGTTTTAGAAGATATAGTTACAAATGTGGTTATAACTGGTGGAGGTATCTCTTTTTTGAAAGGCAATATAGAATTAGCGCAAAGGATATTTAACAGAAATGTCCGAATTGGTTCTCCACAAAATATTGGTGTTTCAACTCCTATTTACTCAGCAGGGGTTGGAGTGGTAAAATATGTTTACAAAAACAAAAGATTTATGTATAATGTTCAAAGTAGTGATAAAAAAGAAAAAAAGAGTTCTAAACTAGTAGATAAAATAAAGGAGTTATTCAGCGATTTTTGGGCGTAAAGAGGAGGGTTTTTTGTGATAGGTATTGAAACTGATATGGAACAATTTGCCGTCATAAAAGTTATAGGAGTTGGCGGTGGAGGCGGTAATGCTGTAAATCGAATGATAGAAGCTGGTCTTAAAGGTGTTGAATTTATAGTGATTAATACTGATAAGCAAGCGCTTTACTTATCTAAAGCTGAAACCAAAATACAAATCGGTGAAAAATTGACAAAAGGATTAGGAGCAGGTGCTAATCCTGAAATTGGCAAAAAAGCCGCAGAAGAATCCAGAGAAGAGATAGAAAGAGTTATAAAAGGAGCCGATATGATATTTATCACTTCCGGTATGGGTGGAGGTACTGGTACAGGTGCTGCACCAATTGTAGCAGAAATAGCTAAAGAGTTAGGGATTTTAACAGTGGGAGTTGTGACAAAGCCTTTCACTTTTGAAGGAAGAAAGCGCATGGCTCATGCGGAAATGGGCATTGAAGAACTTAAAAAACATGTGGATGCTCTTATCACTATTCCAAATGACAGATTGCTTCAAGTTGTAGAAAAGAAGACTTCTATGATAGATGCTTTTAAATTGGCAGACGATGTTTTAAGGCAGGGTGTACAGGGAATATCTGACCTTATAGCAGTTCCTGGGCTTGTGAACGTTGACTTTGCTGACGTAAAAACCATTATGATGAATACAGGCCTTGCTCACATGGGAATAGGAATAGCATCAGGAGAAAACAAGGCTACCGAGGCAGCGAAACAGGCGATACAAAGTCCTCTCTTAGAAACTTCAATACAAGGTTCAAGAGGAATACTGCTTAACATAGCAGGAGGACCGAATTTAACTATTTTTGAAGTCAATGAAGCAGCTAATTTCATATACGAAACGGCTGACCCTGATGCAAATATAATCTTTGGTGCAGTTATAGATGAAACTTTAGAAGACCAAATAAGAATTACTGTCATAGCTACTGGTTTTGAAGGCCGAGACAAAGCAAAAGAACAAGAAAAGAAAAAAGAAGTAATGCCTGGAGATGTAAAATTAGAAAACACAATAGATACTGATGACTTGGATATACCTACATTTTTGAGAAGAGGAAGACGGTGAATTCTGCAAAGGTTTCTTTGCAGAATTTTTTTATCACAATTCTACAAAAATAAACTTATTTTTATTCCAAAATATTACAATAAATTTGTCATCTTTGTTTTATAATATGAATAAAATAATTGTTGGTGAATATACATTGTATAAGGATGAAATATGTCCCCGGGGATGGTCCAAATGTACTTAGATGTTATTTTCTTTGAAAACTTAATAATTAACTACGTCATCCTCATTTTGACTAAAAAATTTTCTAAAAGACCAACTAATTACATAAAACTTTTTTTAGGGGCATCAGTAGGCGCTTCATACGTCGTGCTATTTTTTTTGTTGCCCTATAAAATCATTTATTCAGTTACAGCTAAAATTGTTTTATCCTTCTTAATAATATATATGGCATTTAATCCAAAAACATTAAAAGAATTTTTAAGAGTTTTAGCTGTATTTTACATGATATCTTTCTTAATAGGAGGAGCAATCTTTGCTCTTTTATATATGGTGAAATTTGATTTAAATGTCATAGTGATGGGATTTTTAATGGCGATTTTGCTGCTTTACACTAATTGGGAGTATATAGTCAGGAAATCGAGGAATGACAAATTGATTTACAACATCAGAATAGAGGTATTAGAAAATCATGCGCAGATTAAAGCACTACTTGACACAGGAAATAGGCTGTATGACCCATTGACTAAGTTGCCTGTGGTAGTTGTTGAATTTAGAGCAATAAAAGATTTACTTCCTAAAACATTAGGAAATTTATCTGAGGATGATATAGGAGATTTTGATAAAGTCTCTGAAATGTTTCAAGAAGAAAAGTGGATTAATAGATTAAGATTGATTCCTTTTATGTCAGTTGGCCAAAACAAAGGAATGATGGTAGGATTTAGGCCTGATAAATTGGTGATAGAAGAAGAAAAAAAAGAGATAAGGGATGTAATTATAGGAGTATACCAAAGCAAACTCAACAAATATGGAGATTATGCAGCTTTGATTGCACCTGAAATTTTGAGTTGATGGAGGGATGGCAGTGAAACTTAGAACCAAAATAAAAATGGAAATGTTAATTTTTTGGGAGAAAATATTAAGATTTTTTGATTTGTCAGAAGTCATATTCTACATCGGAGGCAGTGAAGCGTTACCACCCCCTCTTACCAGCGATGAGGAATCGTATTTGATCTCTAAAATGGAAAAAGGGGATAACGATGCTAAGACGATGTTAATTGAGAGAAATTTAAGATTGGTGGTATATATTGCAAAGAAGTTTGAAAATACAGGAGTAGGTATAGAAGATTTGATATCTATTGGCACTATCGGACTTATCAAAGCGATTAATACTTTTAATCCTAACAAAAAGATAAAGCTGGCAACTTATGCTTCAAGGTGTATAGAAAATGAAATTTTGATGTATTTGAGGAGAAACAGCAAGACAAAATTAGAAGTTTCTTTTGATGAGCCTTTAAATGTAGACTGGGATGGGAATGAGCTTTTACTTTCTGATATTTTAGGTACAGATAACGAAGCGGTATATAAATACATAGAAGACGAAGTAGATAAACAATTGTTGGATTCAGCTTTAAAAAGACTGCCTGACAGAGAAAAAAAGATAATAGGTTTGAGATTTGGATTAGAAGGAGGTTCAGAAAAAACTCAAAAGGAAGTGGCAGACATGTTGGGTATTTCTCAGTCTTATATTTCTAGATTGGAAAAAAAGATTTTAAAAAGATTAAAAAAAGAAATTAATAAGTTAGTTTAAAACCAAAAGAAATGCTTTGTTGTATATTTTTTTGTCCTGCCGGTAATACTGTTAATAAGCTAAACATCTGGAGGCAGGAATTATGAATAATAAAGTTGAAATATGCGGTGTAAATACTGCAAAATTACCTGTTTTAAAACCATCTAAACAAAAAGAACTATTGATGAGAATGAAAAAAGGCGATAAAAAAGCGAGAGAAGAGTTTATAAATGGCAATTTGAGGCTGGTTTTAAGTGTCATTCAACGGTTTAATAATCGTGGAGAGTATGTAGATGATTTGTTCCAGGTGGGATGTATAGGGCTTATAAAAGCAATAGACAATTTTGATTTAAATCAAAACGTGAAATTTTCAACTTATGCTGTTCCCATGATAATTGGTGAAATACGAAGGTACTTAAGAGATAACAATCCTATAAGAGTGAGTAGGTCTTTAAGAGATATAGCTTACAAAGCATTGCAAGTGAGGGATAAATTAGTTTCAGAAAATTCCAAAGAACCTACAGTTACTGAAATAGCAAAAGAGCTCAATATTCCGAGAGAAGAAGTAGTGATGGCTCTCGATGCTATTCAGGAACCGGTTTCTTTGTTTGAACCTATATATCATGATGGTGGAGATGCTATTTATGTGATGGATCAAGTGAGCGATGACAAGAATATTGACGAAGTTTGGTTAGAAAAAATTGCTTTAAAGGAGGCGATACAAAAACTTAACGAAAGGGAGAAATTGATATTGACACTGAGATTTTTTGAGGGTAAAACCCAAATGGAGGTAGCAAAAGAGATAGGAATATCTCAAGCACAGGTTTCAAGATTAGAAAAAGCGGCTTTAAATCACGTGAGAAAGTACATCTAGCTTATCAGGAATGATAAGCTAGATTTTTTCATATAATTTAAAGAAAAGTCATAGAGGGGGAAGTTAAAGTGGTTAAGGCTTCTGAATTGAGAGATAAAGACGTGATAGACATAAATACAGGTGAAAAATTGGGCAATATCATTGACATAGAGGTTAACCTTGAAGAAGGAAGAGTAGAAGGAATTGTACTTCCAAAAGAAAGCAAATTTTTTAGAATTTTCAGCAAAGATGTAGAATTATATTTGTCATGGGATTCTATTAAAAAAATAGGTACTGATGTCATATTAGTAGATTTAAAAGACGTAAAGACTTAAGTTTGACTATTAAAAATAAGTTTATTATAATTTTATTAAACAATTAAGAATCTTTGGAGGTAATAAAATGAAATGCCCTTATTGTGGGTACCCTGATTCTAAAGTCATAGATTCTCGTCCTACAGATGACAATACATCCATAAGGCGCAGAAGAGAGTGTTTAAAATGCGGCAAGCGTTTTACGACTTATGAAAAAGTGGAACAATTACCAATACTTGTTATAAAAAAAGATAATAGTCGCGAAGTTTATGATAGGGATAAAATACTAAAAGGTATGATAAAAGCCTGTGAAAAGAGGCCAGTTCCAATAAAACTTTTGGAAGAGATAACAGATGAAATAGACAGAAAGATAATAAATTCAATGGAAAGAGAAATAACTACTGCTGAAATAGGAGAAATGGTAATGGAAAAACTTAAAAATGTTGATGAAGTGGCCTACGTCAGGTTTGCTTCAGTGTACAGGCAATTTAAAGACATAAATACTTTTATGGACGAATTAAAAAAACTTCTTAAAGAGAATGAAGCCAAAAAAGAACAATCCTAAAATAATTTTTTGACAAAAAGTCGAACAAGCTTTATATTCTGGAGGTGTCAAAATGGCACAAACTGTATTGGTTATAGAAGACGAGGTCCACATACTGGAACTTTTAAGGTATAATCTTGAGGCGGCAGGATATAATGTAGTCACTTCTGAAAATGGAAAAGAAGGATTGGAAAAGTGTTTTGAGGTAAGGCCTGATTTGGTGATATTAGATTTAATGCTGCCAGATGTTGATGGTTTAGAGATATGTAAAATTTTAAAGCGCAGTGAAGATACCAAAAACATTCCTATAATAATGTTGACGGCAAAAAGTGAAGAGTTTGATAAAGTATTGGGGTTAGAACTGGGAGCAGACGACTATATAACAAAGCCTTTTAGTGTAAGAGAGTTGCTGGCGCGAATTAAAGCTGTTCTTCGGCGATCACAGCAAACAGAAGAAGAAAAAGAAGAGATAATAAAATTTGGAGATATAGTCATAGATACAGGTAAGCATGTGGTTTATAAAAAGGGAAAAGTTTTAGAGCTTACTTTAAAAGAGTTTGAACTTTTAAAGCTTTTATCTCAAAACATGGGCAAAGTGTTGACGAGAGATTATCTTTTGGACAAGGTATGGGGATATGAATATGCAGGAGAAACCAGGACTGTTGACGTTCATATAAGGCATTTAAGGAAAAAGATAGAAGATGATGACAAGTCACCTGTGTACATTGAAACTGTAAGGGGTATTGGTTATAAATTAAAAGGATAAAGGTGAAGCGTAATGTTAAAAAAGTCCTATTATCGATATTTTTTGATAAGCTTGTTAGGTATTTTTGTTCCGGGAATATTTTTTTTGGGTTATGTACCTTACGGGCGATTTATTTTTGCAATTTTACTAGGGCTTTTCATAACAAATATTTTTGGCTATAAATTTATCAAAAGCATAATAGAACCTATTAAAGAAATCACTGAAGTTACTAAAGATATTGCTAATGGGATATACAGTCATAAACTTGAAAACAATTCTATTGATGAAATAAAACAGCTTTCCATTGCAATAAATACTATGTCTTATAAACTAAGAGAAACTATAGAAGAGTTAAACGACAGAAATGCAAAATTGGAAGCCATTTTAAAGAGCATAGTAAATGGGGTTATAGCTTTTGACAACAATGAAAAGATATTGCTTATAAATGACGCTGCTAAAAAAATTTTAAATATAAAAGAAAAGAAACTAATTGGAAAGCATATATTAGAAGTCATTAGAAACAGTAAACTGCATGACTTCTTTGAGGACATGATAAAGAATAAAAATTCCCCTTCCAAAAGTTTGGAATTAAATATCTTTAATAAGCACCTCAAAATATATACAAGTCCTATTGTTCATCCGATTTCCCATCAAAATTTAGGTTTTGTGTTGATAATAGACGATATAACAGAAATGAGAAGGTTAGAAAAGATAAGAAGCGAATTTGTTGCAAATGTGTCTCATGAACTAAGAACTCCTCTTACTTCCATTAGGGGATTTATTGAAACACTGAGAAGTGGGGCTATAGACAACCCTCAGACGAGAGACAAGTTCTTAGACATAATTGACTTCGAATCAGAGAGACTTACGAGGCTTATAAACGATATACTAACACTTTCAGAAATAGAAAATGTCAAAGAAGGTTTTCCAATAGAAGATATTAAATTGGATAAAGAGATTGAAGACATACTGTATATAATGGACAAGGTCGCAAAAACTAAAAATATAACTTTAATGAAAGATTTAAATTGTGAAGGTTTAGTAATAAATACAAGCAAAGATAGATTCCATCAAATGATTATTAACCTTATAGACAATGGCATAAAGTACACTCCTGAAGGAGGATTTGTCAAGGTATCAACTTCTGAGACCAATGATAAAATAATTATCACAGTAGAAGACAGTGGTATAGGAATCGCAAAAGAAAATATTCCGCGTCTTTTTGAAAGGTTTTATCGTGTTGATAAAAGCCGTTCAAGAAAATTAGGAGGTACTGGCTTAGGCCTTGCTATAGTTAAACACATTGTCGAATCTATGAAAGGAGAAATTTTTGTAGAAAGCGAAGTAGGGAAAGGGACGAAATTTATCATAAAATTAAATAAATCTGATTTAACAAAGACTTAACAATAACTTAATATTGACTTTACAATGAACTGTTACAATGTACTTGTACAAAAATTTTTGAAAAGCTTTGGAGGTGCTTTAGTGTAATGTTAAATAAGAGATTTACTAAAATTGCAATCGTGACTTTACTCATTGTAAGCCTTTTTACAGCTGCTGCTTGTGGTTCAAAATCAAACAGTGAAAATACTTCTGACAGTACTTCTGACAATCTTTCGGGTAACATAACAATTGCTGGTTCTACGGCATTGCAGCCCTTAGTTGAACAAGCTGCTAAAATGTTTATGGAAAAACATCCTAATGTATCAATAACTGTTCAAGGCGGTGGCAGCGGTACAGGGTTGACACAGGTAGCTCAGGGTGCAATTGATATTGGAAATTCAGATATTTTTGCTGAAGAAAAATCAGGTATAGATGCAAAGTCTTTAGTAGATCATAAAGTTGCAGTTGTAGGTTTTGCGGTAGTTGTGAACAAAGACGTTACAGTTGACAGCTTAACTCAACAGCAATTGGTAGATATCTTTACAGGCAAAATAACTAACTGGAAAGAAGTCGGCGGACCTGACATGAAGATAGTAATTATTAACAGACCTGCAAGTTCAGGAACTCGCGCTACATTCAAAAAAGTTGTATTAAAAGGACAGGAAGAAGCACAAGGTGTTGCATTGACAGAGGACTCATCTGGAACAGTTAAAAAAGCAGTAGCAGATACAAAAGGTGCTATAAGCTATCTCGCTTTCTCCTACTTGGATGATACGATAAAAGTATTGAAATACGAAGGAGTAGAGCCGACAGCTCAAAACATAATAGACGGCAAGTACCCAATTTGGTCATATGAACACATGTACACAAAAGGAGAACCTACTGGAGCAGTTAAAGCCTTCTTAGATTATATGATTTCAGATGAAGTACAAAAAGGACCTCTTACAAAATTAGGATTTGTCCCAATTACTGAGATGAAAACAAAATAAAGGGTATAAAAAAGAACTGGCACATGCGTCAGTTCTTTTTTATACGGAGTGTAAATTTAACATAGATTTAACATTCATTTAACATAAATTTAATGAATGTTTTTTTTCTCGACTTTGTCAGTTGGAGGCCATTTTTAGGCTGGTAAAAAATATCAGACCCTTGATTTTCAAGGGTTTTTTGTTTTTAGGGTTAAAAAATTTTTCAAAACTGTAGGGACAATTTTACTCCTAATTATTGCCATAATACTTGACCATATTCACTTTTTGTAGTATAATGTAATAAACTAACATAAAGGTGATGCCATATGTTTCTCAAAATAACTAAAGCTGGTGGCTATGAGTATGCCAAAATTGTCCATAATTATCGCGAAAATGGTAAAATAAAGCAAAAAGTCTTGCTTAATCTCGGTAGAATTGATGAACTCAAAAATGACCCTTCTTTCATTAATCTTGTAGATAAATTGCAAAAAATATTTTTAAGTTCCAGTGAAGAAACAGGTTCCATCAAGCTTTTTCCAGAAGATGTTTCAGAAGGGATTATTAAAAACTGGGGATATATTGTGTATAGAAAACTTTGGGAAAAGCTTGAAATAGATAAATTCCTCAAACAGTATATTTCTCAAAATTCCAGCATAAAGTTTGACATTGATGAAGTGACGTTTTTGATGACAGTACAAAGATTAATTCAACCAGTAAGCAAACTTCAGACGTATTACCGCAAAAACAGATACTTTGGATTTGAAGAAGATATTGATTTAAATCAGCTGTACAGGGGATTAGATATTCTAGCCCAGATAAAAGAGGATTTGGAGCTATACCTTTATCACAAGAATAGAGATTTATTTAACATGGTAGTTGATGTTGTTTTTTATGATGTGACAACATTTTACTTTGAAAGCATTAAGCAAGATAACTTAAGGGATTTTGGATTTAGCAAGGATAACAAGGTAAATGAGGTACAAGTGGTAATGGGGATGCTTGTAGATAAAGAAGGAAGACCAGTTGGATATGAATTGTTTCCAGGAGACACTGTTGACAGCAAGACCATGATAGAAATTTTGAGGAAACTGAAAGAGAAATTCTGCATAGACCAAGTAATAATAGTTGCAGACAAAGGCCTTAACAGTAAACTTAATTTAAAGCTGATAAAAGAAGCGGGATACGACTACATTGTGGCAAGCAGACTGAAAAACATGAGTAAAGAGATTTTAGATAGAGTATTTGATGAAGAGGGATATCAAGTTCTTGAGGAGAAAAAGTGGAGATTTGACAGAGAAATATTTGGGGAAGAGTTTAGATTCAAGGTCATAGAAAGAGAGAATATTATCAAAACGGGAGAAGGGGAAATATTCAAGATACCTGAGAATCTAATAATAACCTATTCAAGCAAGAGGGCCAGAAAAGATAAAGAAGAGAGGCAAAGGCTAGTAGAAAAAGCAAAAGAACTTTTAGAAAGGCCCGGCAATGTAAGGGCAGCAGAAAAGAGAGGCGGAAGGAAATATTTAAGACGCATTTCCGAATCAGAAGAATATGTACTGGATGAAGAAGCAATAAAGAGGGATGAGAAATTTGACGGTTTTTATGCAATTCAGACCAGCAAGAAAGAAATGAGTGTGACAGAAGTTTTGAATGCATATCATGATTTATGGAAGATAGAGCAGTCTTTCAGAGTAATGAAAAGTTGTCTTAATGTAAGACCAATATTTCACTGGACGGAGAAAAGGATAAGAGGGCATTTTGTTGTGTGCTATTTAGCATTTTTACTGGAAAGAACTTTAGAATACAGCTTGAGGTCTAAGGGGAAAGAATTAAGCAGTGATAGAATAAAAGAAGCGATAGGTTCAATGAATTTTGTGGAGATAGAGATAAATGGGAAGAAATATTTAATCAAACAAAAGATAGAGGAGGAAGCTGAAAACATATTGAAGGTGATGAAAATAAAAGCACCAAAAAATTTCATTACATATGAGGAAGGCATGGAATTAATTAGCATGAGAAAGTAATGTAGTGACAAATTTCACGCCCATTTTTTGTCAATACCTGTATTCCCAAGCCTTTTGGGTTTCAAACTGACAAAGTCAAGAGTTCTTTTTTATACGGAGTGTAAATTTAACATAGATTTAACATTCATTTAACATAAATTTAATGAATGTTTTTTTTTAAACTGTTATGATAATATGAGCGCCATTATATTTATTTAAATGGGGGATATAGAATGACAATAGATAAAACTTATGAAAAAAAACGAAAAGTGGCGGATGCGTTGGGGAGATTTATCGTTTTTATATCCGCTTTGCTTTTAATAATTATCACTATTTCTCTCTTTTACTTTGTAACATCTAAAGGGCTTTCTACATTCATAAAAGATGGTATTTCTGTAAAGGAATTTTTGTTTTCTACCACATGGAGGCCTGATAGAGATGTTCCTGCTGTCGGTTCGCTGCAATTTATATTAGGCTCTATTCTCGTTTCTGTTTTTGCTATTATGATAAGTGCACCTCTCGGTATCTCTTCTGCGATATTCATGGTGGAAATTGCAAAAAAATTAGGTCAAAAGATATTACAACCTGCTATTGAAATTTTTGTAGGCATTCCCTCTGTTGTATACGGTTGGGTTGGCCTTACAGTATTGGTTCCTTTTATAAGCAAACATTTTGGAGGCTTGGGGTTTAGTTTGTTGGCAGGTATATTAGTTCTCACTATTATGACTCTTCCCACCATTACAAGTGTCAGCGCTGATGCTATAAGGTCACTACCTGTTGAGATAAGAGAAGCCAGTTATGCTCTTGGTGCTACAAGGTGGCAGACAATTAAAAATGTAATCCTTCCTGCCGCAAAGCCAGGCATATTAACTGCTGTTGTGTTGGGGTTAGCAAGGGCATTTGGTGAAGCATTAGCAGTGCAGATGGTCATAGGTAATAGGCCAGTAATCCCTAAATCCTTTTTAGAACCCATGAGCACAATAACTTCTATAATTACAATGGACATGGCAAATACAGTGATGGGTTCTGTGTGGAACGATGCCCTCTGGTCTTTGGCATTACTGCTTCTTTTAATATCCTTTACCTTTATCATCATAATCAAATTAGTGGGCAGGAGGGGGATGTATAAATGAAGTCGAAATTGTACGATAAAATTGCTACTATATATTTTTACGCTGTAGCAGTTGTTTTAATTTTGTTTTTAATTTCGCTGATAGGCTATATATTATACCAGGGAAGAACACAACTTAATATAAATTTTTTAACATCACCGCCTAAATTCATGGAGGCAGGTGGCGGTATAGGACCACAATTATTTAATTCATTAGAGTTATTAGTAGTAACTCTTATAATTTCTGTGCCTATTGGCATAGGTGCAGGAATTTATATGGCAGAATATGCAAGACCGGGACTATTGACAGAGGTCATAAGATTGTCTACAGAAACTTTATCTTCTATGCCCTCAATTGTGGTGGGACTCTTTGGGCTTTTGGTATTTGTAAATATGACTGGCTGGGGATATTCTCTTATCGCAGGGGCTCTTGCTCTTACGGTTTTGAATCTTCCCGTTATGACAAGAGTTAGTGAAGATTCTATAAGAAGTGTGCCAAACAGTTTAAGGGAGGCAAGTTACGCTTTGGGTTCTACAAAATGGCAGACAATTGTTAAGGTCGTAATACCTACTGCTATGCCAGGTATTATAACAGGAATAATTTTGACGGCGGGAAGAATTTTTGGAGAAGCTGCTGCACTCCTATATACTGCTGGTATGAGCAGCCCTGCTTTGATTTTTTCAAACTTAAATCCTTCGAGTCCTACTTCGCCTTTGAACATTTTTAGACCTGCGGAAACATTGGCTGTATATATATGGAAAATAAATAGCGAAGGTTTGGCACCTGATACGCGGCAAATTGCAGACGGAGCTGCTGCAGTTTTGCTGTTGATGGTACTGATTTTTAACATTCTTGCGCGATGGTTAGGAAGTATTTTATATAAAAGAATGACAGGAGAAAAATAAAATGGTATAATATGCTTAAGAGAAAGGGGAATAGCTGGTAAATGAAAAAAATACAGGTCAGAGATTTGGACTTGTTTTATGGCGAAGTTCAAGCCCTTAAAAAAATAAATTTGGATGTAGAAGAAAATAGCGTTTTGGCTCTCATAGGTCCTTCTGGCTGTGGTAAATCCACCTTTATTCGCACTCTAAACAGGATGAACGACCTTATAGAAGGAGTTAAAATAAAGGGAACAGTTTTGCTCGATGGACAAGACATATACAAAGAAGTGGATGTTATCGAACTTAGAAAAAAAGTGGGAATGGTTTTCCAAAAGCCTAATCCTTTTCCTATGACTGTTTATGACAATGTAGCGTATGGTCCGAGAATTCACGGCATTAAAGACAAGAAAAAACTGAATGAAATTGTTGAAATGAGTTTGGTGGCTGCTGCTTTATGGGATGAGGTAAAGGACAGGTTACACAAATCAGCTCTTGGCTTATCCGGTGGTCAGCAACAAAGGCTTTGCATAGCTAGGACATTAGCGATAGAGCCAGAAGTCATTTTGATGGACGAGCCTACCTCTGCATTAGACCCCATATCTACTATGAAGATAGAAGAATTAATTGATGAGTTGAAGAATAAATATACAATAATAATAGTTACTCATAACATGCAGCAAGCGGGAAGAGTGTCAGACTACACAGCGTTTTTCTTAAACGGAGAATTGATAGAGAGTGGTCCTACAGACAGGGTATTCTACAATCCCAAAGATAAAAGGACGGAGGATTACATTACTGGAAGATTCGGTTAAAGGAGGTGGAAATGTGAATCGTACCCATTTTGAAAAGGAATTAGAGGAACTTCATTATGACGTATTGAAAATGGGAAGTCTTGTAGAAGAAGCGATAGCTAATGCCATTGCTTCTTTAGTGAACCATGATACAGAGTTGGCTCAAAAAGTTATAGATGACGACGACAGAATAGACAAAATGGAAGTAGAAATTGACAATAAGTGTGCCAAAATCATGGTGACACAGCAGCCGATTGCAAGGGATTTGAGAATAGTTTTGACGGGCCTTAAAATTGTTACAGACTTGGAAAGAATGGCAGACCATGCAGTGGATATAGCAAAAACTACTTTGAGGATTGCTCACCAAAAATATATAAAGCCTTTGATAGATATTCCCAGAATGGCTGATATTGTGAGGGAAATGGTAAAAATGTCACTGGATTCATATGTTAGACAGGACTTAGACCTTGCAAAGACAATCGGTGAAAAGGATGATATAGTCGATGCTCTTTATAAGCAAATCTTCAGAGAACTCTTAACTTATATGATGGAAGATCCAAGAAACATCGACCAGGCAACACAATTTTTGTTTGTAGCGCGATATCTAGAAAGAATTGCTGACCATGCTACTAATATATGCGAATGGGTAATTTACTTGGATACTGGAGAGCATATAGATTTAAATTAAAAATATACAAAAAGCGCTCACTTTTAAGGAAGTGGGCGCTTTTTGTATATTTTTTTTGGTTTGTGTAAAACATATTTTTAAGAAAATAAGTTAAGGAGTGATTTTGATGCCTTTAAGTTACATTTTGCTTTCTATACTTGGATTATTCATTTTGTTTGGTTTCGCCCATAGAGTTTTGGATAGAATGAAAATGACGGATACTTGGGCTTTTTTGATAATAATTGGTATGATAATTGGCACTTTGCTACCCAATATTCCTATAACAAAAGCGGTTTCTGTAAATATTGGCGGTGCCATTATTCCAACAGCTGTATGTGTATATCTTTTTATAAAAGCAGAGAGCACAAGGGAAAAAGTAAATGGAGTAGTGGTGGCAATTGTAGCAGGAATAGCAGTCTTTATTGCAGGAAGGATACTTCCTGCTGAACCAGAGGCAATGGTTATTGAACCAAATTATATTTACGGTATTGTAGGCGGGTTAATAGCGTATCTATTTTCAAGGTCCAGGAGAAGTGCTTTTATTGCAGGTGTGATGGGGATAATATTAGCTAATATAATGCAGGCAATTTCAAATTATTGGACAGGGACAAAAGGAGCAGTGCCTATAGGAGGAGCAGGTTTTTTTGATTCTGTTGTCATATCAATGATAATAGCAGTATTTTTGTCTGAAGTGATAGGAGAGACGAGAGAAAAAATACAAGGAGGAACTTCCAAAAAACACCTTGAACCAAAAACAGGTATGACCAGCAGTCTTATAAATCCAGAGGAGAGAAAAGAGGGTGAGAAAAATGAAAGAGACAAAAAGGATTAAAATTATTATATTTGGGTTAATTGCTATTTTTCTGTTAGGTATAACTTTTAATGCTTATGCAGAGAAAAAAACTTCACAAGAGCATGGATATTACACTGTATATGAAGAAAAATCCGATAAAATGCTATTTAGAACTGCAATAGATGTGTATAAAGGAGACAGGTATTTGTCCAGTGATAACAAGCTTTATGAAATAACAAAAGTAGATAAGACAGAGAAAATTGCTTATGCGAAATACTTAAGGACAGAAAAACTTCCTGAAGTAGACATAGAAGAAATTTCTCAAGCTATGGCAGTTGCAGAAAACACAGGAGAGAAGAGAATAGCTATATATTCCACTCATAGTGATGAATCCTATCTTCCTTCAGATGGTGCTGCCAGCATAAACGGTCACGGAGGGATATACAAGGTTGATGTTGCTTTACAGAAGGCTTTAGAAGCAAAAGGGGTGAAAGTGAAAATAGATAGAACCCTTTATTTACCTCATGATGCGATGGCGTACGCCCGTTCAAGGTCAGGAGCAGTAAAACTTTTAAAAGATTTTAAACCGGATTTGCTTTTAGACGTTCATAGAGATGCTGTTCCATTGGAAGAGTATATAAGGAAGATTGCAGGAAAAAACGCGACAGGTGTGAGAATCGTTTTAGGGCGCACAAATCCTAATCTAAAAGCAAATCAACAGCTTGCTTACAGAATAAAAGCAATGGCGGACAAGACATATCCCAACATAATTAAAGATGTATTTTTTGGCAAAGGAGATTTTAATCAAGATTTGACTCCCAACTCTTTGCTATTGGAATTTGGCACTTATTCTCATACAAGAGAGAGAGCTGAGGTCTCTGCATCTCTGATAGCGGATATATTGACTAAGGCACTTTATGGTTCTGATGAACAAAAACAAGTGGGAGCAGTGACAAAAACTCAAAAGCCGTTGCCTGGTCAAAACAGAGCCGCAACAACAGCCATATGGATTTTAGTTGGAGTTGTAGTGGTATCTGCTGTTGGATTTATGTTTTTAAGCACAGGGGGGAGAGAGATGTACCACAAGTTTTCAAAAGCTACTCGAAAAGAATTTGCTAGTTATTTAGGTAAATTTAAAAGAAAAAAAGGAGATAGGCCATGAGCATAAATCATTCATTGTATATAAATATTGTAGTTTGCGGAATTGTTTTGGGGACAATTGCTCGCCTTATTTATCTGCGGGTAGATTACAGACAATACCCCACTTATCCGCAAGGGTATATGACTCACCTTACGCTGGGATTGATTTCTGCTGCCTTAGGAGCTTTTTCAGTACCCGCTTTAATTGAAAAGCAGTATACAGCTGTCACTTTTTTGGCTTTGGCAGCACAGCAATTTAAAGGAGTGAGAGAAATAGAAAGGGCCAGCCTTGAAAAAATGGAAGCAACTGAGCTGGTTCCAAGAGGTGCTGCTTATATAGAGAACATAGCAAAAATTTTTGAAGCGAGAAATTACATCGCTATGGCTGTTGCTGCTTTTACTTCTTTGGTTGTTTACCTTTCCAAAAGCGTAATCATAGGGGTGATTATAGGAGGTATAGCTATTTATTTGTCCCGCTATGTGATGAAGACGGCATATATAAGAGATATAGCTGAGGTTATACCTTCTAAAATTGTTTTTAAAGGACCTCTTTTATGTGTAGAAGATGTTGTGCTTGCAGATATTGGCTTAAAAGAAGGAAGAGAAATTATAGAAAAATTTGGGATGGCGGTGGTAATAAGACCTAAGGGACTGGACAGCTTGATTTCTATAAATAATTTGGGGATAAGGCAGGCTATTCTCCATGAAGCTGCCAACCAATTAGGGCTTAAAATGAACATTGACACACCTGAATTGGCACCTCTTACAATGAATAACAACAAAAATGGAGATGTCATAGTCGTGATGGTAGCTATGAATCCTGATATAGATGCTTTTGTGGAGATTATAAAAAACGTACCTGCCATTGAAACAGTAAGAAAATATCCTTCTAAATCCAGAGCAGCGAGAAAAACTATTGGCTGAGGTGATAAAATGGAAATACATTTAACAGGATATATAATAGCTATAGTGGCATTGAAAAACGCCAAAGATAATGTTTCAAGTGGTACTGCTCCTATTATTTATGTAGAAAACGAAGAAGAACAACAGAGAATTTCTATGTATTTAAGCAGAATCTTTAAAGCAGCTGCCCATGACCTTGAAAATGGGGTCTTTATTTTAGTCAAACAATATTAGGTGGTGTTTATGAAAGTGATATACTACAGTTATTACGGTTGCTATTTTTCCCCTATTTGCGCCTATATCCACTTAAACGACAAACATAAAATTGAAAAAGAGGAATTTTTTAAAATACCTTATTTGTTAGAGATTGATTACGGCGAGATAAGATTTATGGGTGCTGATGACAATCAAAATGAAGTTTTTGTAATAGGAATGAAAGGTTTCAGTGAAAACATTAAAAGGACATTGTATGGTCTAATGGAAATTTTCAAGATAGAAGATGATGTAATTTTTATAGATACATCTCATTATGACTTAAAATTTTTTAAATTGCTCATGACATTGAGAAAAAATCCAAGTTTAAGAAAAATAGTAGACAATTTTTTGTATAGTTATTATTTGTTAAGGTATAATGACGTGAGGGGTTTTGTAGAACGCTATAAAAAAATACTATGAGGTGGCATGTTGTGGTTATAGTGTACATGTGTTACGGTAGTGCTCATTCATCTGTTGTTGCTGCTTCTATACACGTGGGATTGCTTCCTACTGACAGAGTGCCTACTTATGAAGAGATAATATCTCTTCCTCATTATGATAAAACTTCCAACAATGAAATTGGCACTCTTTTTTATATGGGGAAAGATGAATTTGGGAATGAAGTGTATATTGTAGGAGCAAGAAATGGCAGAAAAATAGTGACAAAAGCCATTTACAGTTTTTTGTCTTTATATGGAATTTCAAAAAAGGACATATTGGTGGTAGATGCACTTCCTACCATAGGACTTACTACAAAGATTGGAGGTATTACGTCAAGGCGCTTAGGAATTATCTTTTTAGGTAGACCTATAACAGTCTATGGCATATTGAAAAAATATAACAATTTCGTAAAATTAGTAACTGATGTTAAAACAAAGTTTCAAATAAGGTCTTGACGTATTAATAGGATTAATTCATAATTGAAAAGAGGGGAGTTAAATTAGGAGGAAAGATATGCATAAAATAATGATAAAGGATGTCATAAAAGGAAGCATAGCTTGGGATTTAGGTATACAAAAAGGAGATAGTCTTGTTACATTAAACGGCAAAAAAATAATTGATATAATAGATTACCGGTTTGAAATGGCGAATGAGCTTATAAAATTGGAGATTGAAAAGCCCACGGGAGAGATGTATCTTTTTGAAATAGAAAAAGATTACGATGAAGATTTAGGGATAATCTTTGAAGAAGATATAATTGACAAACCTAAACATTGTAGAAATAAATGTATCTTTTGTTTTATTGACCAGTTGCCAAAAGGCGTTCGCAAGTCTCTTTTATTTAAAGATGACGATTATAGACTTTCCTTTTTGCAGGGAAATTTTATCACAATGACCAATATGACAGAAGAGGATATAGATAGAGTTATAAAATATAAACTTTCTCCTTTGTACATTTCAGTTCATGCAACAGACGACGATATAAGAGTAAAGATACTGAATAATCCAAATGGAAAAGGGATAGTCAATAAATTAACAAGGCTTGTAAACAACGGTATTGAGATACATTGTCAGATTGTACTATGTCCGGGAATAAATGATGGAGAAATTCTTGACAAAACTATAAAAGACTTGGCGAAATTATATCCCGGAGTAAAATCTGTAGCTGTTGTTCCTGTTGGCCTTACAGACCACAGGCAAAATCTATATAAACTTGAGCTTTTTGATAAAGAAAAAGCAGTAAAAGTAGTTGAACAAGTATCTTTTTGGCAAAAGAAATTAAAAAAAGAATTAAGTTCTTCTTTTGTTTTTTTGTCAGATGAATTTTATGTGATGTCCAATATTCCTATACCAGGTTATTCTCATTATGAAGGATTTCCTCAAATAGAAAATGGTGTAGGACTTATGGCATTGTTTAAGCATCAATTTAAAAAAAGCTTAAAAAGATTAAAAGTTAAAGATATAAACAAAACTAAATACATTGTTTTGACAGGGGTAGCGGCTTATAATTTTATGGAAGATTTAGCAAGAGAATTACGAGAAATAGGATTTAATATAAAAGTCAAAAAAATATATAATGATTTTTTTGGCCACAATATTACGGTGGCAGGTCTTATAGTTGGAAGAGATATAATAAATCAGTTGAAAGGCAAAGTAAATGGAGAAAGACTGATTATTCCTGATGTCATGTTAAGAGAAAGTTCAAATGTTTTTCTTGATGACACGACAGTTGAGGAAGTAGAAAAGGAACTTGGTGCACAAATTATGGTTTCACCAGTGGATGGAAAAGAATTTTTACAAAAGATACAGAGTGGAAGGTGATAGTATGGCAGGTGCAATGGTGAGTATTGTAGGTAGGCCAAATGTGGGTAAATCTACTCTTTTTAATAAGATTATGGGAAAGAGAATTTCTATTGTTGAAGACAAACCAGGAGTTACAAGGGATAGAATATACGGTAATGCAGAATGGCTGGACAAAAAATTTATATTAGTAGACACAGGAGGTTTAGACCCAAATGCTGAAGATATTCTCTTTTCAAAAGTCCGTTTACAAGTAGAAGCAGCAATTGATACTTCTGACGTAATATTATTTTTAGTTGATGCAAAAGAAGGTTTAATGCCAGAAGATGAAGAAATAGCAAATATTTTAAGAAGGACAAAAAAAGAAGTGATTTTAGTATGCAACAAAGTGGACAATTTTAAAGAACTTCCCTATACTTATTATGACTTTTTTAGGCTTGGATTAGGGAATCCCATTCCTATTTCAGCTTCAAATGGGTTGGGAATTGGAGAACTTTTAGATGAAGTAGTAAAAAAATTGCCACAGGAAGAGTTAGAATACACTGAAGAGACAATTAAAATTGCTGTTATTGGCAAACCTAATGTGGGGAAATCCTCACTAGTTAACAAAATATTAGGAGAAGAAAGGGTAATAGTCAGTAACATACCTGGCACTACACGGGATGCAATAGATACTCCTTTTTCAAAAGATGGGAAGAACTATGTTCTTATTGATACAGCAGGGATACGTAGAAAAAGTAGAATTAGCGAATCTATAGAAAGGTACAGTGTACTAAGAGCTTTAGCTGCAATTGAAAGGTCTGATATATGCCTTTTGATGATAGATGCTACAGAAGGTCCAACAGAACAGGACACTAAAATAGCAGGATATGCGTTTGAGAATGGAAAAGGAATCATCATAGTTGTTAATAAATGGGATGCAATAAAAAAAGATAATAATACTGTTAATGAGTATACTAAGATGGTAAGAGAAAAACTATCTTTTATATCTTTTGCTCCTATACTATTTATTTCAGCAAAAACAGGGCAAAGAGTACACAGAGTTTTAGAGACTGTAGATAAAGTGTGGGAGGAATATAATAAAAGAATTACTACTGGTCTTTTAAATAATGTGCTAAATGAAGCTATGCTTATGTTTCCGCCACCTGCTGATAAGGGCAAACCATTAAAAATATATTATACTTCACAAGTAGGAATTAAGCCACCTTCTTTTGTAGTATTTGTCAATGAACCAGAGCAGATGCATTTTTCCTATTTAAGATTTATTGAGAATACATTAAGACAAAATTTTGGCTTTGAAGGGGTACCTGTTGTGATTTCTACTAGAAAAAGAGGAGAAAATTAAAAGAGAAAGGGGGGGAAATATGTACGCTGTTTTAACGGCCATCATTGCTTATTTGATTGGTTGTATAAACAATGCATATATTTTTACAAAATACACGCGAAATATAGACATTCGCAATTATGGAAGTGGAAATGCAGGAGCTACTAATGTTTTGAGAGTATTAGGATATAAAGCTGCAGCTCCTGTTTTTGCATTGGATGTGTTAAAAGGAGTAATAGCCGTATTAATCGGTAAGTATTTAATAGGTAATACTGGTGCTATGATTGCAGGAATAGCAGTGGTATGCGGTCATAACTGGCCTGTGTTTTTAAAATTTAAAGGTGGAAAAGGAATTGCTACAAGCATTGGAGTTATAATGACTGTAAGCCCTATTTTAGGGCTCATAGCCTTAGCAATTGGGGTTACAGTAGTTGTTTTGACAAAATACGTATCTTTAGGGTCCATAACAGGGACGGTTACTTTTGTGCTTTTAAATGCAATCTTTTGGGATTCAACACAAATATTTATATTTTCGCTTATTCTGGCATCTTTAGCAATTTTCCAACACCGTTCCAATATAAAACGTTTGCTGACTGGAACAGAATCCAAGCTTGGACAAAAGACGGAAATAAAATGAGAAAGGAATGTGGTCATGAAAATATCAGTATTAGGTGCGGGAAGTTGGGGAACAGCTATAGCGATACACTTAAACCGACTTGGGCATCAAATTACATTGTGGATGAGAGATAAAAATCAGTTTGAGGAAATTGTGTCTACTCGTCATAATAAAAAATATCTTGATGTTGATATTCCTCAAGAAATTTACATTACAACAGATTTGGAAGAAGCTGCAGAAAATTCATCGATTGTAGTAATCGCAGTACCTTCTCATGCTGTGAGAGAGATATCGAAAAAATTAAAAGAGGTAATTGATAAAAACTCTATTGTGGTAAATCTTGCAAAGGGAATAGAGACTTCCACTTTAAAAAGAATGTCTGAAGTCATAAAAGAATATCTTTCAAATGATGTAGTTATTTTGTCAGGTCCTAGTCATGCTGAGGAAGTAGTCAGGCAAATTCCTACAGCTTGTGTTTTAGCTTCTGATAATGTCAAAGCTTGCGAGGTAGTGCAAGATGCCTTTATGGATGAAAACTTTAGATTGTATATAAACAAAGACGTGGTAGGAGTAGAATTAGGAGGAGCTTTAAAGAATATAATAGCTCTTGGAGCTGGAATTTCAGATGGCCTTGGATTTGGCGACAATACTAAAGCTGCTCTTATGACAAGGGGTCTTGCGGAAATCACTCGTTTGGGTGTTGCGTTAGGTTCTGACCCATTGACGTTTTTGGGGTTATCGGGGGTTGGCGATCTTATTGTCACTTGTACCAGTATGTTTTCACGAAATAGAAGAGCAGGGATACTTATAGGAAAAGGTAAAAGTCTTGAAGATGCGTTAAAAGAAATAGGAATGGTAGTAGAAGGAGTTAATACTACAAAATCCGCCTATAAACTTTCTCAAATTCATAAAATAGAAATGCCAATAACTAAAGAAATATACTCTATACTTTTTGAAGGAAAAAATGCTCTTGATGCAGTTTACAGTCTGATGACGAGAAACAAAAAACATGAGATGGAAGACATTTAATCTCCGGGATTTCCGGAGTTTTTATCATATTTCAATATTTTTTACATATAAATGTACTGTTAAAGCATATATATATGAGTGAGAAGAAAAGGATATGGGTATATAAAAAGGAGGGAAATGGGTTGGAAAACTACGATATCTATAAAAATATTGCAGAAAGAACACAAGGGGATATCTACATAGGAGTAGTAGGCCCGGTGAGAACAGGTAAATCGACTTTTATTAAGCGATTTATGGATATATTAGTACTGCCATACATAGAAAATGCTCCCCAAAAAGAGAGAATAAAAGATGAATTGCCACAAAGTGCAGCAGGCAAAACCATAATGACTACTGAGCCTAAATTTGTTCCTGAAAAGGCGGTAGAAATAACAATTAATGAAAACACGAGGTTTAAAGTAAGATTAGTAGATTGTGTAGGATATATGGTAAAAGGTGCACTGGGTTATATGGAGGGCGATAAACCGCGCATGGTTTCTACTCCTTGGTATGATTATGAAATACCTTTTGAAGAAGCGGCGGAAATAGGAACAAAAAAGGTGATAAGTGACCATTCTACAATAGGACTAGTAATTACTACTGATGGAAGCATAACTGAAATACCTAGAGAAAATTATGTAGAAGCTGAAGAAAGGGTAGTAAAAGAGTTAAAAGAACTAAATAAACCTTTTATTATAGTACTAAATACAACTCATCCACAAAATCCAGAGACAATTAATTTAGCAAAAGAGCTTGAAAAGAGATACGATGTGCCTGTAGTTGTATTGAATATCCTCCAAATGGAAATGCCGGATATTTATTCTATTTTAGAAAAAGTTTTGTTTGAATTTCCCATACGGGAGATTGCAATTGATTTGCCTAAATGGGTAGATGCTCTTGATAAAACCCATTGGCTTAAACAAAGCATAATGGAGACTGTAAAAGAAAACATAAAAGATTTGTTTAGATTAAGGCATATACCTAAATTAGTTGGTGGTCTTAAGGTAAATGAAAACTTTTCTGAAGTGTTTGTAAAAAATATAACTCCAGGCGAAGGGTGTGCAAATATTGAAATAAAAACGCAGGAAGGTTTATTTTTCAAGATATTGAGTGATGAAAGCGGACTTGAAATTCATGGGGATAAAGAATTAATGACAATGATGAAAGAGCTGGCCTATGCCAAAAGGCAGTATGATAGAGTTAAAGAAGCCTTTTTACAAGCTGAAAAAACAGGTGTTGGAGTAGTGCCTGCAAGCCTTGATGACATGAAATTTGACAAACCTGAAATAGTAAGGCAAGGTGGGCGATTTGCGGTAAGGCTTAAGGCTTCTGCTCCTTCATATCACATATTTAGAACTGATATTACAGCAGAAGTATCGCCAGTTGTAGGGACAGAAAAGCAAAGTGAAGATTTTGTAAAATATCTGACAGAACAGTTTGAGAACGACCCAGAAAAAATTTGGCAGTCAAATATTTTTGGAAAGACTTTAAGTGACCTTGTAAAAGAGGGGATGCAGAACAAAATTGGTGCTATTCCCGAAAACTTGAGCCATAAACTAAGAGATACATTAGAAAGAGTAGTAAATGACAGGGGAGGCGGAATAATCTTCATAATCATTTAAGCTATTGATTTTTTCCTTTATCTCGTTTATAATAAAAACTGAACAAAGTTTCTGGGTGTGGCGCAGCTGGTAGCGCGCCAGAATGGGGTTCTGGAGGCCGGGGGTTCAAGTCCCCCCACTCAGACCAGTATTTACAGCATAGTACCGCTTACCTCTAAATGAAAAGGAGGTAGGCGATTTTTATTTTAAAGATTTTTTATACAAGGATTTAAAAACTTTTCAGTGAAAACATTAATTAGTAAACGTAACATATGCAAAATCTTAGAAACTGTGGTAATATTGAATTAAGGGATTTTACATTCTTTTGCTAAATGAATAGAATTTAATTTAAAGGAGGGCAAAATTATGAATAAAATAGGCATTGCGCATCTTAGGTTTTGCTACTTTTATTCATGTAGATGAAAATGGAAGACCAGCGCCGCATAATGTTACTTTACCTGAGTCTGAAAATGAGGAAGAAAGAATGCTTAGAGAAATGGCAAAATAAATTATCTAGGAGATGAGAAATAAATATCGATTGAAAAAACCACTTCTGTAAGGAAGGGGAGTTTACGGGGTAGTGATAAAATGGATACAGTAAAGATTTATACCAATATTATAAAAGATAATATGGATAGACCGGAAAAAGTAAATAAGCTAATAAATTTTGGTCTTACCTCTGCTTACTATTATGTGAGCTTTTTCAAAGACAAAAGGATTCCCAGATCTCTTCATTACCTAAATAAATACTCTATAAAAAGCATAAAAGATTCTTTAGCAAATCCTCAAAATTCTGCTTGGGTAAACCTCTTTGCACCCTCTGAATTTTTGATTGCTATGGACATAAAACCCTTATTTATTGAAGCATATTCTTCTTTCATGTCAGGCTTTTTTATCGAAGATTATCTTATTGATACTGCCGAATCGAGAGGCATGTCAAATACTTTATGCAGTTACCATAAAACTTTTATAGGAGCCAGTGAGCTTAATATTCTCAAAAAACCTAAATTTATGATGACTACTTCCATGATCTGTGATGCGAATATACCTACTTTCAAGTATCTTTCAAAAAAGCACGGGGTTCCACTGTACATTATTGATATTCCTTATAAATATTCTAAAGACGCTGTAGTGTATGTAAAAAAACAACTTTTAGAAGTGGCGGAAAAGCTTGAGGAAGTCTTTAACAGAAAGCTTGATACTGATAAATTGAGGGAAGTTGTAAAAACGGAAAATAAAACAAGAGCACTTATGAGAGAGTATTTAAATTATGCGGGAGAAAAAAGATCTTTACCTACTATGACCTTTGAAATGTATATGCTTTTTGCATCCCATGTATTCATTGGAAGCAAGGAAATATTACATTTTTATGAAATGCTAGTTGAGGATATAAAAAGAGCTCCTGAAAAAAATGGAAAAAGTATATTTTTTATACATCTTCTTCCTATATTTGAGAAAAATTTTAAAGATTACTTTAACTTCAGCGATAAATTTCACATTGCTGGTAGTGACTTAAATTATGATTTTCTTGATGAAATTGATGAAAACGACCCTTTCAAGGGAATCGCTGAAAAGCTTATCTTAAACTCTTTTAATGGTGAAATAAATAGAAAAGTTGCAAGAATCAAAGAACTGATAGAAAAAATAAAACCGGACGGCATTATACAGTTTTGTCATTTGGGTTGTAAGCAGTCCATGGGTGGAACGTTTATAATTAAAAATCTTGCTTCAGAATTGGGTATTCCATTTCTTTATTTAGATGGGGATTGTGTAGACAAAAGAAATAATCAAGAGGGACAGAATAGGACGAGGCTCGAAGCCTTTCTTGAAATGCTTTAGCAATCTTTCTGGAGGTGAAAAATTGATAGGGTACATTTGCAAATACACGCCTGTAGAAATAATCGAAGCCTTTGGAGAAGAACCGGTAAGACTTGATTCAGGATATAAGTCTCACGAGCGTGCTGAAGCACTGATTCATTCAAATATGTGCAGTTTTGCAAAAGGGGTTTTGGAAAATATAATTGAAAATAATATTGAAGAGGTTATATTAACTGCGTGTTGTGATAGTATAAAAAGGCTTTATGATGTATTAAAAGATAAAGTAAAATTTATCCATCTTCTGGACCTGCCCAGAAAAAAAGATCCTCTCGCAATAGATCTTTTTTACAATGAAATAATTGAATTTATGGAAGCGTATCAGGCCTTTAAAAACAAGAATTTTGCTGAAGAGAATTTGCTAAAAATTCTAGAAAGCAAGTCTTTTAATAAAGAAAAACAATCTGCTGAAAGTATTGCTATATTAGGTGCGAGGCTTAAAGATGATGTTATAGAAAAAATCATAAATTCTTGTACAGCAAACGTAATAAATTTTACCTGCACAGCTGAAGAAAGAGTATTCAATATTGAAGCAAAAGATAATTTATTAAAAAGCTATGCGGAATCGCTTCTCAATTTAACACCCTGTATGAGAATGGCAGAAGATCGAAGCAAGTTAATCAATAAAGAATTGAAGGGGATAATATACAATACCATAAAGTTCTGTGATTTTTATTCCTATGAGTATGCTGAACTCAAAAGCAAAGCAGACCTCCCACTTTTAAAAATTGAAACTGACTATAACGATTCAAATAGCGGACAGATTTTAACAAGAATAGATGCCTTTTTGGAATCAACCGGTATCAAAAAGATGGAAAAACAGAGAGCCAAGAAGGGATATTTTGTAGGAGTGGATAGTGGCTCTACTTCTACAAATGTAGTTATAATCGACGAAAACAAAAACATAATATCATATTCTATTATTCCAACAGGTCCTAAAGCTCTAGAAAGTGCTTTTAAAGCTTTTGAAATTGCTTTAAATAATGCAGGACTTCAAGAAAAGGATATTACATCAATAGTAGCAACAGGGTATGGAAGAGTAAGCATTCCCTTTGCAGATAGAATTGTAACTGAAATTACCTGTCACGGCAAAGGCGCATTTTTTATAGACAATACTGTTAGAACTGTTATAGATATAGGCGGACAGGATAGCAAAGTGATAAGGTTAGATGACAGCGGCAATGTCATTGATTTTGTAATGAATGACAAATGTTCAGCAGGGACAGGCCGGTTTCTTGAAGTAATGGCGAGAACGTTAGGCATTTCAATAGAAGAAATGGCAAAAGTCCATAAGGAAGTAAAAGAGAATATCACGATTACCAGTATGTGCACTGTATTTGCAGAATCAGAAGTAATATCTCTTATTGCGCAAAATAAAGATCAAAGGGATATAATACATGCCCTCAATAAAGCCGTTGCTTCAAAAGCAGTTTCCCTGGTCGACAGAATAGGGAGAAAGGGAAAATACATGATGACAGGGGGCGTTGCCAAAAATCAGGGAGTAGTTTACGCCATCGAAAGCAGGCTCGGCGAAAAACTTATAATTCCATTTGAACCACAGATTATTGGAGCACTTGGAGCAGCACTAATTTCACTTGAGGGCAAATGAGGGTATAAGCATTTCGTCGGTCATGTCAAGGCCGTATACCATTCCTCTGGCCCAACGTACTTTGGTGCGATGAAAACGTCGATGCTTGAGGTTGTGAAATGGGATGAGAGATTTTCAACCAAGGCTGTTGAGCGTATTTTAGATGATAAGCTTACCTGGCGAGCTAAAAGAAAGGTGGTTGATAAGTTAGTAGCCACCTATATTTTGCAGGGGTATTTGGATTATATGATATAAATCAAAAGTAGCTTAGGTTGGTTTGGAATATTGAATTTATTATAAATAAGTGTTATATTAAAAATAAAATTTTAGATTAAAGGTAGTGATTTAATTGGATATGAATACCTTAAAAGAAGTGATATTCAATTTAAAAAAACAAAAAAATGCAATAATAGTAGCGCATAATTACCAAATTGATGATGTGCAGGAGATTGCTGATTTTGTGGGTGATTCGTTTTACCTTAGCAAAGTTTGTGCTGAAAGAGAGGAAAATGTTATAGTATTTTGTGGGGTCCATTTTATGGCCGAAAGTGCAAAGATATTATCACCACAAAAAAAGGTTTTGCTACCCGAGATCGATGCAGGATGTCCCCTAGCTGACATGATTACAGCTGATGATGTGGACAGATTAAAAGAAAAGTATCCTGATTATTCAATAGTGTGTTATATTAATTCTCCTGCTTCTGTTAAAGCAAAATCGGATGTTATATGCACTTCCTCAAATGCCATTAAGGTAGTGAGGAATATTCCAAATAACAAGATCATTTTTTTGCCAGATAAAAATTTGGGGTTATTCGTAAAGAAAAATGTTCCTGAGAAGGATATAATTTTGTGGGAAGGCTTTTGCATTACACACTATAAAATCAAAAAGGAGGATGTCTTAAAGGCAAAGTCTGCTTACCCAGATGCACTGCTTTTGGTTCATCCTGAATGTAGAGAAGAGGTTGTTGAGCTTGCTGACTTTGTTGGCAGTACTAAACAGATAATTGATTTTGCAACATCTTCATCTGCAAAGGAATTCATCATAGGTACAGAAACGGGGGTTTTATATAGTCTGAAAAAGCTAAACCCTGAAAAGGAATTTTATCTCCTTCATCCGGGAATGGTTTGTCCGAACATGAAAAAGATAACATTAACCTCTCTAAGAGAGGCTTTGCTGTATGAAAGATATGAGATAAATGTGGATGAGAATGTTTTAGAGGGTGCTCAAAGAGCATTAAGAAAGATGCTTCAAATTGGTTAAGTTTATGGAGATGATTGAATTGATAGATATAAAAAGATATGTTTGGGATTTTGATATAAAAAAAGATGATATAGCCACATTTGATGTTGTGATTATAGGAACTGGGGTGGCGGGGCTATATACTGCTGTCAACCTTGACAGAAGGCTAAAGGTTGCCATGGTTACTAAAGAAACAATTCAGATTAGCAATACCACCCTTGCTCAGGGTGGTATTGCAGCACCCATTAGCAGCGATGATAGTCCAGATATCCATTATATGGACACTATCAAGGCAGGGGCTGGCTTGTGCAGCTCCAAAATGGTAAGAATATTAGTAGATGAAGCTCTACTTAATATAGAGATCTTGTTAAATATGAGGATTCCTTTTGATTTGGATGATGAAGGCGAAATTGTTTTAGGTCAAGAAGGAGCTCATAGCAGAAAAAGAATAATTCATGCAAGCGGCGATGCAACAGGAAGAATTATCTCAGAGCATTTGGGCTTGAAATTAAAGACATATGAAAATGTTACAGTTTTTGAAAATACATTTTTAGTAGATATAATAACAATTGACAATACTGCCGTAGGTGTTTTGCTCTCGCAAAAGGAAAAGAATTTAATTCTATTTGCAAAATATATAGTATTAGCATCTGGTGGATATGGGTATTTATATAAATACACTACAAATCCTGAGGTAACCACTGGTGATGGTTGTGCTGTAGCTATAAGATGTGGTGCAAAAGTTGTTGATATGGAGTTTGTGCAGTTCCATCCCACTGTTTTATTTCATCCAATGAACAAGAGCTTTTTAATCTCAGAGGCGGTCAGAGGAGAAGGTGGGATACTATACAATATCAAAGGCGAGAGATTTATGTCAAACTACCATCCTTTAGCCGAACTAGCTCCGCGAGATGTTGTTGCAAGATCTATTTATTTTGAAATGCAAAAGACAAATGCTGAAAATGTTTTTTTAGATGTCACTCATCTTGACAAGGAGTTTATAAAAAGAAGGTTTCCTAACATATACAGTAATTGTATCAAGTTAGGATTGGATATAACCAAAGAAAGAATACCAGTAGCTCCTGCTCAGCATTATAGTATGGGTGGTGTGTTATCAGACGAAAATGGAAGGACCACAGTTGAGAACCTGTTTGTATGCGGTGAAGCTGCAGGGACAATGGTCCATGGCGCAAATAGACTAGCATCTAACTCACTTTTAGAGGGTTTGGTCTTTGGTCGAAGAATTGCACAGTTTATTAATAATCATCAAGTGGGAAGTCTAAAAATTACTTCTATTATTAGTCACAAAGAAGAGTATGAAAATGTCAACTTAGATATAATTTCCGAAACTGAGCTGCTAAGAGAAAAGATGAGTTCTCAAGCAGGAATAGTTAGGGAAAAAGATGGTTTAAGAAACCTTTTGGATTTTTTAATAATTAAGTTAGACTATCTAAAAAATAAAAAACTCCAAACTTTAAAAGAGATAGAGTTTTATAATATGCTCACAGTAGCGTACCCAATTGTTCAAGCAGCATTGACGAGAGAAGAAAGCAGAGGTTCTCATTATAGATACGACTTTCCACAACAGGATGATACTAATTGGAAAAAGCATCTTACATTTTGCTTAAATGGTTGGGAGGTAATTGATGTAAATGCTTAACTTTATTGCCATTGATAGATTGATAAAAGAGGCACTTTTAGAGGACATGCCATATGGAGATATAACAACCGATTTGCTAATACCTGACGAAAGCGTTTCAGATGCCATTTTAAAGGTTAAAGAAGATGGGATTTTATGTGGAATAGATGTAGCAAAGAGAGTATTTTTTTTGTTGGATGAGAATATAAGATTTGAGAAGTTGAAAAAAGATGGAGATAGGATAAAAAAGGGAGAGATTATTGCCAAGATTCAAGGAAATTCTAGAGCAATTCTAAAAGGAGAGAGATTGGCTTTAAATCTTATTCAAAGGATGAGTGGAATTGCTACAATGACAAACAAATATGCAGAGAAAATAAAGAACTATAAAGCGGTTGTGACAGAAACAAGAAAGACAATGCCACTTTTACGAATGCTTGATAAATATGCGGTATTTATAGGTGGTGGTAAGAATCATAGGTATTCTTTATCTGATGCAGTATTGATAAAGGATAATCATATAAAAGCTGTTGGAAGTATAAAAGAGGCTATTGCAAGCGCAAAAAAGAGCATTCCACATACTATGAAAGTTGAGGTTGAAGTAAGAAACATTGATGAGTTCAAGGAAGCGTTAGAGGCAGGAGCAGATATTATCATGCTTGACCACTTTACTATTGATCAATTGAAAGAAGCTGTTTTACTGGCGGAAGGCAGGGTTTTGATTGAAGCCTCTGGAAATGTTACTCTTGAGAATATTGAAGAGATTGCAAAAACAGGTGTGGATATAATTTCTGTTGGAGCAATTACTCATTCGGTTGAAAGTCTTGATATAAGCCTTGATTTTGTTGATTAAAATTGTGGGGGGGGGAAGAGATGCTTAAAAAGGTATGTTGTCCATTGGATGATTGCAACTTTCGATATCTTACCTGCCGAATTCAAGTTTAGAAAGGAGGAATTTTAAATGGGTAAGGAAAAAATTGCAGTGGCATTGGCAGTACAGGCAAAAGTGCCTGTTATTTTATGGGGAGATCCTGGAACAGGCAAAACATCTTTTATTATTTCGCTGGGAGAACAGCTCGGCATCCCAGTGGAAACAGTAATAGCCTCTATACGGGAACCGAGCGACTTCTCAGGGCTTCCCATCATAGTCAACGGGGAAGCAAAAATGGCGCCGCCTGCATGGGCAAAAAGGTTGGCGGAGGCAGGAGAAGGACTTTTATTTCTAGACGAGATTTCCACTGCTCCGCCGGCTGTTCAGGCAGCTTTGTTAAGAGTCGTCCTAGATAGAGTAGTGGGCGATTTGAAACTGCCTGACGGCATAGCAGTAGTGGCAGCTGCTAATCCACCTCAGCAGGCAGCATACGGATGGGACTTGACACCAGCGCTGGCTAACAGGTTCTGTCACATAGATTGGAAACCCAACGCTAGTGAGTGGGTAGAAGACTTCGTAATAGACTTTAAGAAAGAAAAAGAAAATATACCCCTTCTTCCAAAAGATTGGAAGAAGGGGTTAGCAAAGACAAAGAACCTTATTGCAGCATTCATACATGCTCGCCCACAGCTGCTTCATCAGCTACCAAAGGAGGAGAGCTATGCTGGCCGTGCATGGGCGTCACGACGTTCATGGGAAATGACCGCCTACTTGATGACAGCAAGTGATGCTGCTGGAGCAGATGAAGATGTAAAAATCATCCTTACTGCAGGCTGTATAGGGGAAGGAACAGCGATAGAATTTCTAGCTTGGGTAAAGGATTTAGATCTGCCCAACCCAGAAGACCTTTTAAAAAATCCCGCGAGCTTTAAGCTTCCGACTCGCGGCGATAAGGCCTATGCAGTATTGGCTGGTGTAGCCCAGGCTGTTGTAGAAAAGCCGACAAAAGAAAGATGGCTTGCAGCTTGGGAGATATTAGGAGAGGCAGCCAAGCAGGGAGGACGGGACATAGCAGCAGGGGCGATCAGGATCCTCATCACTGCAAGACAGAAAGACTTCCCGCTGCCAACGAAGCAGATACAGGAATTCGTCACGCTCCTAAAAACTGCAGGACTGATCTGACATGCTCTCTTTTTTATTGTTTTTTAAAAAACATGGTATAATAAGAATATAATTAAAAAGATTGCCGACATAATTTCTCTTTTCTATAAAGAGGTAGTCTGTAAAATCCTTAAAATGTTTTTTTGGAACATGCAGAAAGCATAAAGCATGTTAATTATTTTAAAATTACTTGTTTAAGAAATTTAATAAATGAAAGACGAGAGAAACAGCAGAAATATTTTTGCTGTTTTAAAACTTTTTAAAGTGAAATTAAGGGGAATTCAGTAATTTTTTTATAATTTTGAATTCCTCTTTTTACAAAAGGAGAGGGTTTTTATGCTGTTACCTCCAAAAATGCAGGCTGCAAGGTTCAGGCTTATTCAAGAAAGGCCGTACCTTGCCTCAGCTCTGTGGGCTCTGCAGACTGTTGAAAAGCCAGGGCTAGGAACGATGGCAGTAGACAGAAGATGGCGGTTATATTATGATCCTGCAGTAGAAAATATATGGAGCATAGAAGAGATCATGGGTATTTTGTATCACCAAACTCTCCACATGCTGAGGGATCATGCAAACAGACTTGTAAACTTTCCGCCAGACATTGCAAACATTGCAGCCGATGCAGAAATAAACGACGACATCTTAGCAGAAAAAATAAAACTTCCAGAAGAAACGATAACTCCTGAAAAGTTAGGGCTGCCCCCAAAACTCCTTGCCGAAGAATACGCAGAAAAAATTATGGAAAAACAAAACACATCCTCAGCTTGGAATTCCCCTACTGCCAATGATCAAAAAGAGGGAAACATACCACAGCCTGCAGCAGGGAGGTGCGGTTCAATTGCAACAGGACAGCCCGAACCGTGGGAACTCCCAGATACAGATAAAGAAACCCCGGGTATTTCAAGTGCAGAGCAAGAAATTATTAGAAAAGAAGTAGCAACTGCAATAAAAGCAGAAGCATCAAAAGATATAGGCGCTGTTCCAGCACATCTAACACGCTGGGCAGAAGAAAAATTAAAACCCAAAATTAATTGGAGAAAAGAACTTGCTTCTGTTGTAAGGAATGCAGCTGCAACAATATCAGGCATGGTGGATTATTCATACAGTCGTCCATCAAGGAGACAAAGTACAATACAAAATGTTGTCCTGCCTTTCCTAAGACAGCCTACACCAAGTGTTGCAGTTGTTGTCGACACGTCAGGCAGTATGTCAGACAACATGTTGTCGCAGGCACTTGCAGAAATTGACGGTATATTAAAATCTATGGGATTAAGAGAAGGAATAAAATACATTGCCTGCGACTACAACGTACATGTTGTCGACAAAATAACAAACATAAAACAAATTAATTTAAAGGGTGGAGGTGGGACAAATATGGAAAAAGGAATTGAAGCAGCAGCAAAGTTAAAACCACGTCCAAATATCTGTGTGGTTTTAACAGATGGCTATACATCATGGCCTGATAATCCACCACCAAAGATGAAAATAATAATTGGGCTTATAAACAACGAAGATGTAGAAGTACCAAGGTGGGCCAAAAAGGTTGTGATAAAAGAGTAGTATCTTTTTTGGATACTGCTCTTATTTTTTTATAGGTTCGTTGTCAAGAGTTGGGGTGGGTATTTTCTGGATATCTGTCTTTGCTTTTTAGATTAGAGCACAATATCATTATTAGAAACTTTATACAATGAATGTAACTCTATTATACTAACCAATATTGATGAAACATGTCTAGTAGTGGTGATAAAAACATCTGATTCTAGTTCAAGGGATTTTTATAGAAAAATTTGGGTTTGACCGTAAAATTAAAAAACCAGCAAAAAAAATTGACATTTTAAACTCTACAGATTAAAAATAATAGTAAAGAGGGAAAAAGAGGTGAATACAGTGAAATACCAAGAGGCTTATAAATTATTAAGTGACGGATATCGCTTCGATCCGCAAAAAGAGAAAAAAATATTAAATCTAAAAAATGAAAGAGGCTGGACAATAGCCCATGAGCAGGCAAAAAACGGATACCGATTTGATCCTGTTCGTGATAAAGACATATTAATGTTAAAGAGCATCAACGGAGAAACTGTGGCACATGTGCAGGCGTCATGCGGATATAGATTTGACCCGATACGTGACAAAGAAATATTAATGATAACAGATAAAAAAAGGCAAACGGTAGCACATATACAAGCAAAAAAGGGTCACTTTTTTGATCCTGTTTGCGATAAAGGAATATTAATGCTGGCAGATAAGGAAGGTTGGAGAGTAGCTCATGAACAGGCGAAGAGGGGATACATTTTTGACACCCTAAGAGACAAAGGAATATTAATGCTGTCCACTTATGATGGCTGGGCAGTAGCCCATCAGCAAGCAGAAGAAGGATATTTTTTTAGCCCTAAAAAAGACAAAGATATATTAAAACTTGCTGATAAATATGGAAGAACCGTAGCTCATATACAGGCACGAAAAGGCTATATATTTGATCCTGTCAATGACAAAGAGATACTCACATTGAAAGATAAAAACAACTGGACAGTAGCACATGTCCAAGCTTTTTATGGTTATATATTTGATCCTGTTAAAGACAAAGAAATACTCATGTTGGCAGATAACAACGGTTGGACAACAGCCCATATACAAGTATTACGGGGGAAATACGCATTTGATCCTGTTCGCGACAAAAAAGTATTAATGCAAGCAAACAAAAGTGGATTAACAGTTGCCCATTTCCAAGCAAAAAATGGATACAAATTTGACCCAGTAAGGGATAAAGAAATTTTAATATTGGCAAATAATGATGGATACACAGTAGCACACGAGCAGGTACTGCAGGGATACTTTTTCGATTTGGTACGCGATAAAGATATTTTGAAAATCAGTGATTCCACAGGTGAAACAGTTGCATGGCAGCAGATAAGGAACATGAGAACGGAAGAATTAAGAGAGTTAAAAGAAGAAGAAATAGTAAACGTATTAAAACACACTGCGAATACAAAAACAGGAGACACGATAGCACACATGCTTATAAGAAAGAGAAGAATCAAAATTAAAGAAATTGTACCAAATCACTACAAAGAAATATTCATGTTAACAAATAATGATGCCTGGACAGTAGCACATGAGCAAGTATCAGTCGGATATTATTTTGATCCTGTGAAAGAAAGAGAAATATTAATGTTAAAAGACAAAAATGGGCAAAGTGTAGCTCACATACAAGCAAGTAGAGGATATATATTTGATGTTGAAGGAGACAAAGAGATCTTGGAACTGACTAATAATGATGGAGTGTCAGTAGAAGAAATACGAAACGAAAAAATTATTGAAATACTAATAAATGGAAATAAAGACAAAAAATAAAAATATAAAAAAGAAGGTGAATTACCGTGGAATATGTATGTCCTAATCTTTCAGAAACAATCTTAGGATTAAATAATCAAATTTGTCTGCAATTTTCCGTCTAAAACATTAAAAAACACAAGGAAAATGAGATTTTTCTCTTTTTATTTCAATATTACGTTATTTTTCAGTGGGTTTAGTATTAAAATTTTTGAGAACAAAAGAGTGCAAAAAAATTATGATTATTAAAAAATATTGAAAAGCCGCAAATATTAATGATATAATATTTACGTACCTGATTTTTAAAATATTGTATAACACTTTTACTGAAAGGATGGGATAAATGAAAACCATAATAAACACCGATGCTGCTCCAAAAGCTATTGGGCCATATTCTCAAGCTATAATGGTAGACGGCTTTTTGTACACGTCAGGGCAAATAGCAATTGATCCTGCTACAGGAGAATTTGTAGAAGGAGGTATTGAAGCGCAGACGGAAAGGGTTTTAGAAAACATAAAAGCGATTTTAAAAGCTGCGGGGATGGATCTCAGTAATGTCATAAAAGCTACTCTATTTGTCACTAACATGGGAAATTTTGCAAAAATTAATGAAATTTATGGAAGGTATTTTAAAGACAATCCACCTGCCCGTTCCTTAGTTGAAGTAAAAAGTCTTCCTAAGGGTGCTCTTATAGAAATAGAAGTTATTGCTCATAAATAAATTTTTTTCTTTTTTTAAAAGACAATTAAACGATTACAAGCTGAGGAAGTAAAAAATGGAAGGGTTTGTTACATACGGTGGCCTTGCTGAAAGAGAAAAGAGCAATTTCCTTCCCATGCGATTTGCGTAGAACTTTACATAGAAGCAGGGATTAGAGCTGTAGAAGTAGGTGCCTTGCTTGCTGGTCGTGACCCTGTTACCAAAAAAGAAAGACTTCCTAAATTAGATTTTGTGCGCCTTACAATTCCAAGGAGAGTTTACACTAACAGCCATATGGATGTTATAGTAGAGGCTGTAAAAAGAGTTTATGCAAGAAGAGATAAAATAAAAGGCTTTAGGTTTACTTAAGAACCACTAATATTAAGGCATTTTACTGCGAGGTGGGAACCGGTAGAATAAAAATAAGGGGGTGGTAAGATACCATCTCCTTTGTTTTATCTATTAAAATATTGAAAACTGTGATAAAATGAATATATACATAAATTTGTAGGAGGAAAATCGGGATTTACATAGAATATATTCATAGGTGAGTGATGTGAAACGAATAGTTAAAATTATAGTGATACTATTGGCGATAGTTTACATAAGTAAATTAGCGGTAACGACTTTTGCAAACAAAGATAAAGTTACAGTAGTAACATATGGAAATCTGGTAGAGGAGTTCAATACTCAAGGGTATATTATAAGAAATGAAATGGTAATAAATTCTCCTTTTGATGGGAAAATAAAAAAACTTGTGTCAAGTGGAGTAAGGGTTGCTAAAGGCACTCCTATAGCACAAATTTATTCTGCCGATTTTGATGAAAAGAAACTACAGGAGTTGGAAGATGTGACAAAGGAATTAAAAACTCAGGATACTAATATACCTTTCTATTCAGATATTCAAAAATTAGATGACATGATAAAAAAGGAAGAAGAAAATTGCCAAAATATGTTAAAAGAAAATAACTCTGGGGCAGATAAAATTAAAAAAAGAATTGAAGCATTAAAAGCTAAAAAAGAGCAAATCTTGAGTAAAGGACCATTGGTACTTCAAAAAATTGAAAACTTAAAAGAGCAAAAGGACTATTTAGAAAAGTATGTAGAAAAAAATATGATTACCATCAATTCACCTGAAGCGGGAATTGTAAGTTATTATTTCGATGGTTTTGAACATATTTTTAATGAAAAAAATATGTTCAATTTAAATGTAAGAAAACTGAAAAATGTAGATTCACAACCTAAAGAGGTAGAGACAGAAATAAAGAAAGACTATCCTTTTATAAAAGTGATAGGTAATTTGGAATGGCATTTAGCAGTGATTTTAAACGAAAGGGAAGAAAAGCTGCTGAAAGAAAATAGCAATGTAAAAATTTTAATTGAGAATTATGACTATGAATTGCGAGGAAAGGTTATAAAAACATACAAAGGTGACGATAAATTATATATAGGGATAATAGATATGATAGACTCTTATCAAGACTTTTATAAGGAGACAAAAGTAAGGGTGAAAATTATACTTAATGATTACAGAGGGCTTAAAGTACCTCTCTCTGCCATTGTCAAAAAAGAAGGTAAAACAGGCGTTTTTGTAATAAAAAATAACAAATACCCTGTTTTCAAAGAAGTTGTGGTAAAAGCTGCAGATGATAAATATGCTATTGTTGAAAGCGTAGATAAAATATCTGGATTGAGATTGTATGACGAAATAGCTACCAATGGCGAAGACTACTTAAGTAAATAAGGGGGGATAACTACGAGCATATGTGAAAATATAAAAAAAATAAAAGAAAATATAAGAGAGCATGCATTAAAAGTAAATCGAAATCCTAACGAGATATTGATTGTAGCGGCTACCAAGACTTTTGGAGTGGAGACTATAAAAGAGGCTATTGCCTGTGGCATAACAGACATAGGTGAGAACAAGGTTCAAGAGTTGAATGAGAAGTATCCCCATTTAAAAGACGAGGTCAATTTCCACTTTATTGGGCATTTGCAAACTAATAAAGTGAAATATGTTATTGATAAAGTTAAATTAATACATTCTTTAGACAGAGTTAAACTAGCAGAAGAAATAAACAAAAGAGCTAAACAAAAAGGTCTCATAATGGATTGCTTAGTGGAAATAAATATAGGGGGAGAGGAGAGTAAATACGGAATTCCTCCCGAAGAAATGAATAATTTTATTAAAGAAATAGAAAAATATGATAATATTAAGATTAAAGGTCTTATGACTATAGCTCCTTACCTTCCTTCGGAAGAAGTGAGACCTTATTTCAAAAAGATGAAAGAGTTGTTTGACAGGTTAAAAGAAATCAAACAACACAATGTAGAAGCGCAATTTTTATCAATGGGTATGTCAAACGATTATTGTGTAGCAGTAGAAGAAGGGGCGAATATCGTCCGCATTGGCACTTCTATTTTTGGCGCAAGACTATATAACATGGAGGGATAATTGATGTCTTCAAAGGTAATTGATAAATTAATGAGTTTCTTTGGGATTGATGACACCGAGGAAGAAGAAGCCGAATATTCTCCTCAAACTGTTGTTCCTTATGACAGAAAACCTAAAATTGTAAATATTCACACACAGCCACAAGTAAAAGTTTTGATTTTAAAACCTGAAAAGTTTGAACAAGTCATGAATATATGCAATGAATTAAAAAACAAAAAACCAGTGATTGTTGATTTACAAAAGATGGATAAAAGTGAGGCTCAAAGAGTAGTTGACTTTTTAAGTGGAGCGGCTTATGCTCTGAATGGTGAAATAAAAAAAGTGGCTGGATATGTATTTTTAGTAGCTCCAGAGAATTTTGACATTACTGGTGACATAAAAGATGAAGTAAATTCTTTATATAACCTAAATTAAGTAGAGATAAGGAGGAAATAATTTTGCCTGTAAATTTTGCAATTTTGACAGCATTAAATTACTTTTTTGAAGTGATTAATTGGCTTATATTGATAAGGGTTATACTGTCTTTGCTCAGAATGGAAAATATGTCAAATCCACTTTCTCGTTTTGTGATAGCTGTGACAGATCCCATATTGGAGCCTTTTAGGGCTTTGCAGTTTAAGTCTCCCATTGGGAGAAATTTAATGATAGATTTTTCACCTGTGCTGGCAATTTTGCTTATTCAGTATTTAGTACGTCCCTTAGTTTTTAAATTAGTTTTAATGCTTATGAGGTATTGATATGATGGATAAAGGATTTGACATAGCAAGGTTTAAAGACATAGTCAAAAGTGTTTTAAAAAATAAACAGGTGCGATATACGGATTTTTTGAGTTTATCTGAACAAAAGCTCTTTGAAAAGGCAACATTAAAGGAACAATATCAAGGAATCCAATACTATTTTGAGGGAGGTTATCCTTCTGCAGAAAGAAAAATAGCAATTATTTATCCGGATTTCTTAAAACCTGAGGAGACTCCTATTTGTGCTATAAGAGCTGTCGGAAACTTGTCTAAACTGTCTCATAGGGACGTATTAGGTTCACTGTTAGGGTTGGGGATAAAAAGACAAAAGATTGGAGACATAATTGTAAAAGAAGACAAATGTGATGTATTGCTGCACAGAGATGTACAAGCCTATGTGCTTATGAGTCTTTTAAAAATTGGGAAAGAAAAAGTGAATGTTACTTCAATTGAATTAAAAGATGTTATGGAGCCTGAAATAAAATGCAAAGATGTTTTTTCTACAGTGGCATCACTGCGAGTTGATAGTGTTGTGGCTGTAGGTTTTGGAATATCGCGTACCAAAGCTTCTGAATTTATAAAATCTGGTATGGCTCAAATAAATTGGGAATACATAGAAGACCCTTCTTCAGAAGTTAAGGAAGGGGATGTTGTTTCTTTGAGGGGTTTTGGAAGGATTAAATTGGAAGAAGTAAAAGGTGTGACGAAGAAAGGGCGTTTTTCTGTACATATTTTGAGGTTTATGTAGTTTTACAAAAGATAGGAGGTAATTTTATATGCTGACACCTATGGATATACACAACAAAGAATTTAGGCGGTCTTTTAGGGGTTATAATGAAGAAGAAGTTGATGAGTTTTTGGATAAAATTATGGAAGATTATGAGTTATTATACAAAGAGAATGCAGAGTTAAAAGATAGAATTAACATAATGAATGAAAAGCTCCAAAGTTATATCAACATGGAAACTACTTTAAATAATACTCTAATTGTCGCTCAAAATACTGCCGAAGAGTTAAAGAGAAATGCAGAAAAAGAAGCACAGCTTATAATACAAAATGCTCAACAAAATGCAGAAAAAATATTGGAAAAAGCAAACCAAGAAGTTGTAAGGATAAGAATGGAATTAGAAAGGTATCGCAAACAGCTCAATGTTTTTAAAGCTAAGTTTAAAGCTCTGTTAGAAGCACAATTAGAAGCGATCCTTTCCATAGATGAGAAAGAATTGATTCCAGATGAGGAAGAGGAGAAGGATGCAGAATAGATTAGGGGTTGTTGGAATATTGATTCAAAATAGAGAAAATGTGGCGGATAGGGTAAATCACATATTGAGTGAGTACGGCCACATTATTGTAGGAAGAATGGGTATACCCTATAAAGATAGGGGAGTATCGGTTATCGCTTTAATAGTTGATGGTACAACGGATGAAATAGGGGCTCTTACTGGTAAACTTGGAAGTCTTCATGGGGTAAAAGTGAAATCTGCTCTGACTGCATAGATATGTATACTATTGACGAAAAACTTGTGGTATTATATAATTGTGTAAAAAATATTGTTAAAAGCTATGATGAGGACGAGTAAGTAGAAGCAACTTCCAGAGAGTTGGCGGTAGGTGCGAGCCAATAAGTTCGTTTCTACTGAAAATCACCTCTGAGCTGCAGGCTGAAATTGCAGTAAGCTGTGCCGGGTTTCCCGTTATCTAAAATGAGTGATTAAGACAGTGAGTGGCACTCGTTGTCTTAATAAATAGGGTGGTACCGCGAACTTCTCGTCCCTGACGGGAAGTTTTCTTTTTTAAGTAACTTTAGATTCTAAAAAATGTGAGGAGGTAGTGGACGATGGATTATAATAAGACACTTAATTTGCCGAGAACGGATTTTCCTATGAAGGCGAATTTACCAACAAGAGAGCCAGAGATATTAAAAAAATGGGAAGAAATGGATATTTATCATAAAACTTTGGAAAAAAATAAAGGTAAAGAAAAGTACATTTTACACGATGGTCCTCCATATGCCAATGGCGATATACACCTTGGAACTGCTATGAATAAAGTATTAAAAGACATTATAGTAAAGTACAAAACAATGCGGGGTTATGATGCTCCTTACGTGCCAGGATGGGACACACACGGCCTTCCCATTGAGCAACAAGCTATAAAGACTTTAGGCATAAAAAGGCATGAGGTAAGTCCTATTGAATTTAGAAAAGTGTGCAAAGACTTCGCGTATTCTCAAATTGAAAAACAGAAGGCTCAATTTAAGAGATTAGGAGTAAGGGGAGATTGGGATAATCCGTATCTTACGTTGAATCCTGAATATGAAGCTAAGCAGATAGAAGTATTTGGAGAAATGGCTAAAAAAGGCTATATTTACAAAGGATTAAAGCCTGTATATTGGTGCCCCAGCTGTGAGACTGCTTTAGCAGAGGCGGAAATTGAATACTTTGATGAAACCTCTGATTCTATTTATGTAAAATTTAGAGTTAGAGATGATTTGGGGAAATTCAAGGGAATTGTTGAGAATCTTAATAATGTGTATTTTGTAATATGGACAACTACTACATGGACTATTCCGGCTAACCTTGCAATTGCTTTAAATCCAGTGTTTGATTATGCGCTTGCAAAGTTTGGAGACGAAGTATATATAATGGCAAAAAATATGTTAGATACTGTAAAGAAAGAAGCTAACCTTTCAGATTATGAAATAATTGCTGTATTTAAAGGAAAAGATTTGGAGGGCATGAAGGCTACCCATCCTTTATATGACAGAGATTCTTTAATAATCTTAGGAGAGCATGTAACTTTAGAAGCAGGTACTGGATGTGTTCACACTGCGCCGGGTCATGGTGAAGAGGACTTTTTGGTAGGGCAGGAATATGGCCTTGAGGCTTTAAACCCAATAGATGATAAAGGGTATTTTACAGATAAAGCGCCGGGCTATGCTGGTCTGTATTATGAAGATGCTAATAAGGTCATAAAGGAAGACTTAAAAAAGGTTAATGCACTTCTTGCTTCAAAACATATAACTCACTCATACCCTCACTGCTGGAGGTGTAAAAGTCCTATAATATTCAGGGCAACAGAACAGTGGTTTGCGTCAGTTGAAGGTTTTAGACAAGAGGCTTTAAAAGCAATTAAAGAGGTCAAGTGGTATCCTGCATGGGGAGAAGAACGTATAACCAATATGGTAAGAGATAGACGCGACTGGTGTATCTCAAGGCAAAGGGTATGGGGTGTTCCAATTCCTATATTTTACTGTGAAAAGTGCGGGAAAGAATTGATAAATGACGATACAATAAATGCAGTTAAAGAAATTTTTAGGCAAAGAGGTTCAGATGCTTGGTTTGAAATGTCAGCTGAGGAGATATTGCCAAAAGGAACTGTCTGTGAATGTGGTTCTACAAAGTTTAGGAAAGAGACAGACATAATGGATGTGTGGTTTGATTCAGGCTCCAGCCATGCAGCTGTGTTAGAGACTCATCCGGACTTAAAATGGCCAGCAGAGCTTTACCTTGAAGGTTCAGACCAGCACAGAGGTTGGTTCCAATCTTCTCTTTTGACATCTGTGGCAACCCGTGGCAAAGCACCTTATAAAAACGTGTTGACGCATGGGTTTGTGGTAGATGGTGAAGGAAGAAAAATGTCAAAATCCTTAGGAAATGGCATTGATCCGGCAGATGTGATAAAAGAATACGGGGCAGATATTTTGAGACTGTGGACTGTTTCTGCAGACTTTACTTCTGATATGAGAATTTCGCAAGAGATTTTAAAACAGATGACAGAAGCTTACAGAAAAATACGCAATACCAGCAAGTTTTTGTTAAGCAATCTTTACGATTTTGACCCTGACAAGGATATGTTGCCATACGAAGAATTGCTTGAAATAGATAAATGGGCTTTGTACAGGCTTGACAGGCTGGTAAAAGACCTTACGGAGTCTTTTGATGAGTACAGGTACTATGATTTTCTCCATGAAGTTCACACCTTCTGTGTTGTAGATATGAGCAGCTTCTACCTTGACATCTTGAAAGACAGGTTGTATACTTATCCTGCTTCTTCTAAAGAGAGAAGGGCTGCTCAGACGACACTGTATATCATTTTAGACACTCTTGTAAGATTGATAGCACCGGTGCTTACTTTTACTTCTGAAGAAATATGGTCATACATGAAACATGACAGCAAAAACAATGTTGAAAGTATACAGTTAGCTGATTGGCCTAAAGTACAAGAAAAGTATAATAATCCATACATCATAGAGAAATGGGAAAAACTCTTTGATGTAAGAAAAGACATTTCAAAAGCTCTTGAGATAGCAAGAAATGACAAAAAAATAGGTCATTCTCTAGAGGCGCAGGTAGACATATATCCTTCCAAAGAGCTTTACGATTTCTTCAAAGGATTTAATGACCTTGATTATGTGTTCATAGTCTCAAAGGTTGTCCTCCATCAACCTGGAGAATTGGCTCCGCAAAATTCTTATGCTAGCGAAGATTATGACTTAAAAATTGTAGTGACTCATGCGCCAGGAGAAAAGTGTGAGCGTTGTTGGATGTACAGTGAAACAGTAGGAACTATAAAGGAGCATCCCACTATTTGTGCAAGATGTGCTTCTCATATCGAGCAGCAAACACAAGTTTAAAAAGGGGATTTTTTCCCCTTTTTAAATTAAAACATTAGGGGGTTGTGATGTGAAAAAGATTGGACTAATAGGTGCTATGGAGGAAGAAGTCAATATTTTAAAAAATGAAATGTCTTTAAAGGAAATTGTGACAAAAGGCAAATTAGATTTTTATATAGGCAGTTTAAATGGTAGCGATATTGTTGTAGTGCAATCCGGGATTGGCAAGGTAAATGCAGCCATGGCAGCTCAAATTTTGATTTCTAATTTTAATATAGATATACTCATAAATACTGGTGTAGCTGGTGGAATAAAACCGGGCGTAAAGGTGGGAGACATAGTTATATCTTCAGATGCTATGGAATATGATATTGATGTAACGGCTTTTGGCTATGAATTGGGAATTATACCGAGGATGGAGGAAAGTATTTTTAGAGCCGACGGAAAATTAGTAGAATTAGCCAAAAAAACGGCAGAAAATATTGCAGAGAGCGATGTATACGTAGGGAGAATCATTTCAGGAGACAAATTTGTTTCCTCAAAAGAGGAAGCAAAAAGATTGGGAGAAATGTTTAATGCCTATGCAGTGGAAATGGAAGGAGCAGCTATTGGCCATGTAGCGTATTTAAATAATATACCTTTTGTCATAATAAGGAGTATTTCGGATAACGCTAACGATGAAGCTTCTGTTGATTTTAGTGCATTTGTAGAACATGCTGCTAATATTTCTAGCAAGATTGTTAAAGAGATGATAAAGCTTTTATGAGGTGATAGAATGCCTTTATCAAATGTAAGCCTCTAAGTATTGCCAGTAGTTTCAGAAGAAGACATATATCCAATTGTAGATAAAGTCATAGAATATATAAAGAGTACAGGTGTAAAATATGTGGTAGGTCCAATGGAAACTACCATGGAAGGAGAACTTTGTTACAATTCAAGAAAAAAAATACGTATAATTAATTTTGAAATGCATAAAGATATATTGACAAATAATTTAATGCGTTATAGAATTAAAATAACACAACTTAAATAGGTGTGAAAACCAATGACCGGGAAGAGTAGATATCAGCGTTTAGTCAAAGCGAGCTCGGGAGGGTGAAAGCCGAGTACTGTAGCTGATATTGAATGGGCCCGCGAGGTGAGATGCGAACTTTTAAGTAGCAGTATCCGGTGGTCTACCGTTAAAAAGACAGGGTATCGAGAAATCTCCGTACCCGAAAGAGTGGTCCTGTGTGAAAAAGGTGGCACAAGCGAGCATTTCGCCCTTTTGGTGAAATGCTTTTTTTAGTAATACAGGACAAATTGGGTGGCACCGCGAGTCACTTCGCCCCAATGGGCGGAGTGACTTTTTTAATTTTCAGGAGGTGGTACAGTGGTAAACATTTCTAAAGAAGATTTTTGCGAACACAAAAAAAGAGGATATGTTTTCCCAGTCTATGCAGAAATAAACGGAGATGAATTGACGCCAATAAACATTTTTTATAGTCTTGAAGGCAAAAACAAATTTTTACTGGAAAGTGCAAATGGAGGTATTAACTGGGGGAGATATTCATTTATAGGAAAAGACCCATATTTATCAATTTTAAGTTATGGCAAAAGAATAAAAATTATAGGCGAGAAAGAAGAAGCTAAGGAAGGGCTAGTACTTGAGGAAATAAGAAAAGTTATGAAAGCCAAATACAATTCTCTAGGACTTGATATTCCTTTTGTTGGAGGTGCTGTGGGTTATGTATCTTACGATACGATAAGGCTTTATGAAAGACTGCCGGATAAAAACCCTGATGAAATAAATATACCGGAAGCTTACTTTATGTTTTACAAAAGCTTCGTCTGCTATGACCATTTTAAACACAGAATTTACATTGTTTATAACGTATATCCCAATGAAGATGTGGAATATGAGAAAGTTTTACAAAAGATTAATACACTTTATCAAGAAATAAAATTAGCCACTCCGCAATTCCATGACCTTCCACCACAACAAAATCAAGAAGTTTATTACAATTTTACAAAAGAAGAGTTTTGTAAAATTGTTGAAAAAGCAAAAGAATACATCGAAAAAGGAGACATATTCCAAGTAGTGTTGTCTCAAAGGTTAAAAGCAGCAGTAAGTTCCCACCCTTTCGAGATATACAGAAGATTAAGGTCAAAAAATCCATCTCCATATCTTTTTTACATCGATTTTGGTGATTTTCAGCTTCTTGGTTCTTCACCTGAAAGCCTTGTAAGTGTTTTTAAAGGTAAAGTAACCACAAATCCGATAGCGGGTACAAGACGAAGAGGAAAAGATGAAGAAGAGGATTTAAGACTTAAAGAGGAACTTTTAAAAGATGAAAAGGAAAGGGCAGAGCATGTGATGTTAGTTGACCTTGGAAGAAACGACATAGGAAAAGTTAGTGAATTTGGAAGTGTAAAAATAGAGCGTTTTATGGAAGTAGATTTTTACTCTCATGTAATGCACATTGTATCGACTGTTTCAGGAAAGCTAAAAAGAGGACTTACGGCTTTTGATGCTCTTATAGCTTGTCTTCCTGCAGGTACAGTTTCTGGGGCACCAAAAATAAGGGCGATGGAAATAATAGACGAACTTGAAAATGTGAGAAGGTCTTTTTACGCAGGAGCTGTTGGATATTTTTCCTACAATGGCAATATGGACATGTGCATAGCAATAAGGACTATTCTCTTCAAAGAAGGTTATGCTTACGTTCAAGCGGGAGCAGGCATTGTATATGATTCAATTCCTGAGATGGAATACTGTGAAACTTTAAATAAGGCAATGGCTCTTAAGGAGGTTCTTTGATGATTCTGATTATAGATAATTACGATTCCTTTACCTATAATCTTTATCAATATGTGGGAGAAATGAACAAAGAAATATTTGTAATAAGAAATGATGAAATGGATATTGAAGAGATTGAAAAACTGAATCCTGAGAAAATTATATTATCCCCTGGACCAGGAAGACCTGAAAATGCTGGTATATGTGTTGATGTCATTAAAAATCTAGGGCATAAAATTCCAATATTAGGAATATGTCTTGGCCATCAAGCGATTGGATATGCATATGGTGCAAAAATTGTAAAAGCAGATAAGATAATGCATGGCAAAACTTCTCTCGTATTTCACGAAGGTGAAAAAATATTTAAAGATATTAAGAATCCTATAGAGGCAATGAGATATCACTCTCTTGTTATAGATAGACAAACTCTTCCAAGAAATTTAGAAATTACAGCCTATACAGAGGAAGGAGTGATTATGGGAGTAAGGCATAATAAATACCCTGTATATGGTTTACAGTTTCATCCAGAGTCTATCTTGACAGAGCAGGGTAAAGAAATTTTGAGAAATTTTTTGGAGGTGGGATACCATGTTACAAGAAGCTATTAAAAAAATTGTTTCAAAAGAGAACCTTGAAGAGAGAGAAGCTTATGCTGTTATGAATGAAATTATGAGTGGTAATGCAACTCCTTCTTTAATAGGGGGTATATTAATAGGACTCCGATTAAAAGGGGAAAGTGTAGAAGAAATAACAGGTTTTGCAAAGGCAATGAGAGATAACGCCATAAAATTAGAACTTGCTTCGGATTATGTAATAGATACTTGTGGTACAGGTGGCGATGGTGGGAAGACATTCAATATTTCAACGGCAGTGGCGATAATTGCCTCTGCTGCAGGAGTAAAAGTTGCAAAACACGGCAACAGAGCTGTTTCCAGCAAAAGCGGAAGTGCAGATGTTTTGATGGAATTGGGATTTGACATTGAAATGGTGCCAGAAAAAACAAAAAGATTAATTGAAGAAAAGGGTATGGGATTTTTGTTTGCGCCCAAATATCACGTCGCAATGAAAAACGTAGCAGGCATAAGAAAAGAGTTAGGCACAAGAACGGTATTTAATGTTTTAGGACCATTGACAAATCCCGCATTTGTAAAAGGACAGGTATTAGGAGTTTACGATAAAGAATTGACTCATCCTCTCGCTGAAGTACTTTTAAGATTGGGAACTGAAAAGGCTATGGTGGTCCACGGCTTTGATGGCCTTGATGAAATAACTACTACTTCTCCTACTTTTGTCAGTGAAGTAAAAGAAGGCAAAGTCATTGATTATGTGATAGACCCAGAGGATTACGGTATCCCTTATGCAAAACTTGAAGATTTAGAAGGCAAAGATGCAAAAGAGAATGCTCAAATAATCTTAAACATCTTAAAAGGTGAAAAAGGGCCTAAAAGAGATATAGTCGTTTTAAACGCAGCAGCGGCCTTATATATAGGAAAAGTTGTGGAAGATTTAAAAGAGGGAATAAAAGTCGCAAATTATCTAATAGATACGGGTTTAGCTTTTGATAAGCTTACAGAGATTTTGGAGTACCAAAGGAGGCTTAATTGATGGTATTAGATGAGATTGTGAGACACAAAAAAAAGGAGGTGGAAGAGAAAAAAAGAATAAAGCCAGTAGAGGAACTAATTAACGAAATTAAAGGAGGCTATTCTGGCAATTTCAAGAAAGTACTTCAAAAAGAGGGTATATCAATTATTGGAGAGATAAAAAAAGCCTCTCCCTCTAAAGGAATTATAAAAGAAGACTTTGATTCAGTAAAAATTGCAAAAGTGTATGAGAAAGTTGATATTGACGCTATTTCCGTTTTGACAGAGAAGGAATTTTTTAAAGGGGATGACAACTATATCAGGGAAGTAAAAAAAGTGAGTTCAAAACCTATTTTGAGAAAAGATTTTATCGTGGATGAATACCAAATATATGAATCAAAAATTTTAGGAGCCGACGCAGTACTTCTCATTGTTTCCGTATTAGGGGACAAATTAAGAGATTTTTATAATTTATCTAAAAGTGTAGGTTTAGATGTGCTTGTGGAAATTCACGACAGACAACAGCTTGAAATAGCATTGGAAGCTGAATGTGACATAATAGGTATAAATAACAGAGACCTCAAAACTTTTAATGTAGATATAAACACAACAGAAAATTTGATTAAATATATACCTCAAAGTACAATAATTGTTTCCGAAAGTGGAATAAAAATACCTGAAGATGTAAGGTATTTAGCTTCTTTGGGAGTAGATGCCGTATTAATTGGCGAGACTTTTATGAAAATTATAGATGATATTGACAAAATCACTGATTTTGTAAGGGAGGCAAAAGGAGGAGGATAAATTGGTAAAAGTAAAAATTTGCGGACTGAGAAGAAAAGAGGATATTGAATATGCCAATGAGCTAAAACCTGATTATGTAGGATTTGTCTTTGCAAAAAGCAAAAGACAAGTAGAGGTAGAACAGGCTTTATACCTCATAAGCCTTCTTGATAAAGAGATTAAAACAGTGGGAGTTTTTGTAAATGAACCAGTGGAAAATGCATTAAAGATAGCTCAAACACTAAATCTCGATGTTTTACAGTTTCACGGTGATGAAACACAGGATTATATAGATAATTTTAAAAATTTCACAGTGTGGAAGGCAATACGCATAAAAGACAAAGAAGATTTGGAAAAAACAAAAGAATTTAGAGTAAATAGTTTTGTATTTGACACTTTGACAAAAAACGAATACGGTGGTACAGGAAAAACATTTAATTGGGAAGTTTTAAAAGGATTTGAATTGAATGTTCCAATAATTTTGGCAGGAGGGCTAAACGAAAACAATGTAGAGGAAGCTATAAGAATAGTAAATCCCTATGCTGTTGACGTCTCCAGTGGCGTTGAGACAGAAGGTTATAAAGATTTTAAAAAAATGAAATCATTTATTGAAAAAGTGAGGGGTATTCGATGAGTGGAAGATTTGGACGTTTTGGAGGTCAGTATGTGCCAGAGACTGTGATGAATGCGCTTATAGAATTAGAGAGGGAATTTGAAAAAGCTAAACAGGATAAAGATTTCATGGAAGAATATAGGTATTACTTGAGGGAATATTCAGGAAGACCTACACCTTTGTATTATGCTGAGAATCTTACTAAAAGGCTTGGCGGGGCGAAAATTTATCTAAAGAGGGAAGACCTAAACCACACAGGAGCCCATAAAATAAACAACGTATTGGGACAGATTTTACTGGCAAAGCGGATGAATAAAAAGAGAGTTATAGCTGAGACAGGAGCAGGACAGCATGGAGTGGCAACTGCTACAGCTGCTGCAATGTTTGGAATGGAATGCGAAATATTCATGGGAGAAGAAGATATAAAAAGGCAATCTTTAAATGTCTTTAGAATGAAACTTTTAGGTGCAAAAGTAACACCAGTAAAATCAGGGACGGGAACCTTAAAAGATGCAATAAATGAAGCAATAAGAGATTGGGTGACAAATGTAGATAATACTTTTTATGTGATGGGTTCTGTTGTTGGGCCTCATCCTTATCCTACTATGGTGAGAGATTTTCAAAGAGTAATAGGGGATGAGGCAAAAGAGCAAATACTTCAAAAAGAAGGAAGACTTCCTGATTATGTGATTGCTTGTGTCGGCGGAGGCAGTAATGCCATGGGAATTTTCTATCCCTTCATTGAAGATAAAGAGGTAAAATTGATAGGCGTGGAAGCTGCAGGTGAAGGAATTGAGACAGGGAAACATGCAGCTACAATGGCAAAAGGTTCTGTAGGAGTATTGCACGGCATGATGACTTATCTTTTACAGGATGAAGAGGGGAGAATAATGCCAGTATACTCTATATCTGCAGGACTGGATTACCCGGGGGTAGGTCCAGAACATGCCTTTTTAAAAGAAAGTAATAGAGCTCAATATGTATATGCGACAGACAAAGAAGCATTGGCGGCTTTTATGGACTTATCTCAAACAGAAGGGATAATACCAGCTTTGGAGAGCGCTCACGCTTTGGCATATGCTATGAAACTGGCTCCAAATTTAAGGAAAGACAATATTATCATTGTAAATTTGTCAGGCAGAGGAGATAAAGACGTAAATACAGTTGCGAAAGTATTGGGGGTGGAGTTATGAATAGGATTGACAAAAAGTTTGAAGCCTTAAAAGGAGAAGGGCGCAAAGCCTTAATAACCTTTATAACAGCAGGAGACCCGGATATAGAGACGACTTATGATATAGTCTTGGCTTTGGAAGAAACAGGAGCGGATATAATAGAACTGGGAATACCTTATTCTGATCCATTAGCTGATGGGCCTACAATACAGGCTTCTTCACAAAGAGCTTTAAATAAAGGTGTAAAAATTCCTGATATAATGAAAATAGTAGAAAAAATAAGGTTAAAAAGTGATATCCCTCTGGTTTACCTTGTCTACTATAACTCTATATTCAAATATGGCATACAAAAATTTTTAAAAGAGTCAAAAGATGTAGGGATAGATGGACTTATCATTCCAGACTTGCCTATTGAAGAGAGAAAAGATATTACTGAAGAAGCAGATAAATACGATATTTATTTAATACCTTTAGTTGCCCCAACATCAAAAGAGAGGATAAAATTAATTACGCAAAACGGGAAAGGATTTGTATATTGCGTATCAATTACAGGTGTCACAGGAGCAAGAGAAGACATTGAAACTGACATTGAAGAATATATGAAAATGGTCTCTCAATATACCAATATGCCAAAGGCAATAGGGTTTGGCATATCTACTCCGGAGATGGCGAAAAAATTAAAAGATTTCAGTGATGGCATCATCGTAGGAAGTGCTCTTGTAGAAAGAATTGCTAAAGGGTATAATAAATCTGAAATGTTACAGGAGGTCAAAAATTTTGTAGCAAGCTTAAAGGAAGTGCTATGAAGGTGGTAAAAATGGAATTTAAAATAGTTGGCGATAAAAACAATAAAGTATCAATAAAAATAGGGAATATAACTATTGGAAAAGATAAGCTTATAATAGCTGGTCCCTGTGCTGTTGAAAATGAGGATATGCTTATAAAAATTGCAGAAAAAGTTAAAAGCTGGGGTGCAAATGCTTTAAGAGGAGGAGCTTATAAGCCCCGCACCTCCCCTTATTCTTTTCAAGGTTTAGGGATTGATGGACTTAAAATGCTTAAGAATGTGGGAGATATGTTTAATTTGCCAGTTGTAACTGAAGTTTTAGATGTGAGAGATGTTGAAATTGTGGAAAGATATGTTGATGTTCTTCAAATAGGTTCAAGAAATATGCAGAATTTTTCGCTTCTCAAAGAAGTAGGAAAAACCAAAAAGCCTGTTTTGTTAAAAAGGGGATTTTCAGCTACCTATGAAGAATGGCTTTATGCAGCGGAATATATTGCAGTTGAAGGAAACACCAACATCATCATGTGTGAAAGAGGTATAAGGACTTTTGAAACTTATACACGAAATACGCTGGATATTGCTGCAATTTTAGTAATTCATGAACTTTCAAACTTGCCTATTATCGCAGATGTAAGCCATGGTACAGGGAAAAGAAGCTTAATCATACCGATGGCAAAAGCTTCAATAGCTGCTGGCGCAGACGGAATAATGGTGGAAGTTCACCCTGAGCCCGATAAAGCTTTATCTGATGGAGAGCAGTCCCTTGATTTTTCACAATTTGAAGAATTGATGAGAGAGATAAAAAGCTATTGAAATTTTGCGTGAGAAAATATATAATAGAAGTAACAGAAAATAATTATCTAAAGAAAATAATTTTAGAAAGTAGGGATAGCATGGTAGAGCTAAATAAAAAAGCTCCTGACTTTACTTTAAATACTCATGATGGAAAACAAGTTTCCCTTTCAGATTTTTTAGGTAAAAAGGTTGTTTTATACTTTTATCCAAAAGATAACACTCCAGGTTGTACAAAAGAAGCTGTTTCTTTTAGGGACAACATAAAGTCAATAGAAGAGAAAAATGCTGTCGTAATAGGTATAAGTTTAGATGATGAAACTTCTCATAAAAAGTTTATTGAAAAATTCAATCTTCCTTTTATTCTTCTAAGTGACAAAGATGCGAATGTGTCTACAGAATATGGGGTATACAAAGAAAAAAACATGTATGGCAAAAAGAAAATGGGAATAGAAAGGTCAACTTTTATCATTGACTCTGAAGGAATTGTTAGGAAAATATTTAGAAGGGTAAAAGTAGATGGACACGTTGAAGAGGTATTAAAGGCGTTAGATGAAATATAAAAAAGTTTAGGGAAAGCCCTAAACTTTTTTCTTATATCTTGTCAAGAGCTTGTTTAAAGTCTTTTATAATATCTTCTATCTCTTCTATTTACAGTACATTTTGAGGTAAAATATTATTAAATACAAGATTGATTTCATATTTTTTCTAATGAATAAATAAACGTTTATAAAGGCTTTATTTTACAGTAATAAAGAAAACGATACTGGAAAAATTAAATGTAAGGAGGAAAAAGTCTTGAATAAAGACGAATATAAAAACAATAATAATATTATGTTAACTGCAATAAAAAAGCAGTTGGACCAAATGTCAGAGATGATGGAGAAGATGAAAATTGCTGATTACGTCGAGCTTATGCAAAGCCCTTATAGGCTTTTGTGGTTAAACTTTATAGGCGGGGTAGCAAGAGGTTTTGGAATAGCAGTAGGTTTTACAATACTTGGTGCGATAGTTCTTTATATACTTCAAAAATTGGTGATGTTAAATTTACCTCTAATTGGCAGTATTATAGCGGATATAGTTAAGATGGTAAATCAAAAGTTATATTAAATAGGAGTTGGTATGATGGATAGTGAAAAGCTGGAACACTTTAGACAATTACTATTAAAAGAAAAGGGAAAGGTCTTAAGCACAATAAATCAAATGAATTACAATGATGGCATTGGCGGAATTGCACAGAGAGAGTATTATCAAGAACTTTCTCTTTTGGATAATCATCCGGCAGATTTTGCTTCTGAAGTTTATGAAGTAGAGAAAAATTATGCTCTCAAAAACAACGAAAAACATATTTTAAGGCAAATAGAAGATGCTTTTAAGAGGATGGAAATGGGTACTTACGGGATATGTACTCACTGCCATAAGCCAATTGAAGAAGAACGATTAGAAGCCCTTCCTTATACTGCTCTTTGTGCAGAATGCGCTAAAAATAATGATTTGAAATTAAAAGATTTAAGGAATTCAAGGCCGAATGAAGAGAGAATGATAAAATACCCCTTTGGATGGGGGTATAAGGATTTAAAAGAAGAAATTCAATTTGATGCAGAGGATTCTTATCAAGAGGTTGCACGATTTAATAAGACAAAAAGCGGTTTGGACAATTATGATGATGACTATGATGATGAAAATGCTGGTTATGTAGAGGAAACTGACAAGATAAGTAATGAAGATTATAAAAGGACTTTGTAAATCTCCGGGAAACTGGAGATTTTTTATTCACCTATAATTTTGACCAACACTCTCTTTTTCCTTCTTCCGTCAAATTCACCGTAAAAGATTTGTTCCCATGGACCAAAATCTAATTTTCCATCTGTTATAGCTACTACAACTTCTCGACCCATTATTGTACGCTTTAAATGAGCGTCTGCATTATCTTCATAAGTATTATGATAATATTGGTCATAGGGTTTTTCGGGGGCTAATTTTTCCAAGAAATTTTCAAAGTCTTTATGTAAGCCTGGTTCATCGTCATTTATAAAAACACTTGAGGTAATGTGCATTGCATTACATAAAAGAAGCCCTTCCTTGATTCCGCTTTCTCTTAAGCATTCCTCTATAAGAGGTGTAATGTTTATAAATTCTCTTCTCTTTTTTGTTTCAAACCACAACTCTTTTCTATAGCTTTTCACGATGATACCTCCCACATTGGTTATTTTTAATTATATTTTATCACAAATAAATTGTTTGCAAGAGTAATAATACTCTGGTATATTAATTTTAAGAGGAAGAGGTGTTGTAAAAAGGCCACAAAAAATTGGTATTTGAAGGTCATATTAGAGAAGAAAATAAAAAATTAAGGAGTGTGTATAATGTCAAAAAAACTTTATCGCTCAAGAACACAAAGAATGATAGGAGGCGTATGTGGAGGAATAGCAGAGTATTTTAATGTAGACCCAACAATTATAAGACTCATTTGGGCATTTCTAATAATATTTTGGGGAACTGGACTTTTAGCTTATTTAATTGCATGGATAATTATACCAGAAGAACCGTAAAATTAACGTTAAGATAAGTTTATTAGTTTTAAATTTCTGAATGGTAGCGATTTAGGAATAATAAAACCCCTCCCAACAACTTCGGATTTTTTGAGAGGGTTCGTTTGCTGGAAACATTAACTTTTCAATAATGGCAGGGGAGACAGGAATCGAACCCGCAGCCCACGGTTTTGGAGACCGTTGCTCTACCAATTGAGCTACTCCCCTGCGCGCTTTTTATTATAACATACGAAACAAATCCTCGTCAATAATTTATATCCTTTTTTGTTGAATTATTCATAGAAAATTTTTTGAGATTTAGTATAATTATTAAAGAGATAGAGAAATATTGTTGTATAGTTTAATATTAGTCTCTAGAAAGTTCAGAGGTGATATTAATGCTTAAAAAGATATCTTTAATACTATTAGTTTTTGTAGTCTTTTCTATATTCATTCCTATTTCAGCACAAGGGGCAAATATAACAATTACAATTAATGGACAAAGTGTAGTTTTTGAACAAAAGCCTGTTATAAAAAACGACACAACTTTAGTCCCTATGCGGGCATTTTTTGAAGCATTAGGTACTAAGGTAAACTGGGAAGAGAAAACTAAAACGGTTACAGCCTTTCGCGGCGAAACGACTGTACAACTTATAATTGGCCACAAAATTGCAAAAGTTAATGGAAAAAGTTATGAATTAGTAGTGGCGCCGCAAATTATAAATGGCTATACCTATGTGCCTTTAAGATTTGTTTGTAAAGCCCTTGGAGATGAAGTAATATACGATAATGGGCACATAATAATCAATTCTTCCAACCAAAGAACGAGGGTAAGTTCAATAACTGCACCAAAAAACACAGTTAGCGAAACTAATACTTTTTCATCTTCTAATATAACCAGTGAAAAAGATTTGTATCTTTTAATTAAAAATGCTCTTGAAAACAATGAAGATGAGATAACTTTTACCCTTAGCAATTCTTTCTGCAATTCTGCAGGAAGTAGCTGTACAATTAATGATATCTTAAACAGTATATCGGATATTGTAGATCTGGTATTGGCACATCATCCTGAAATTGGCTATGCTAATAAGTGGACTATTTCTGCAAATGGTTTTAACAACGTCATAAGTAAAGTAAGTATAAAATTTGAATATATATATCCTAAAGATAAATTGGGAAAAATGAAAGATGAAATAAATATTAAAGCTAAAGAAATTATTGACCAAATAATAAAACCGGATATGTCTGATATAGATAAAGTCAAAGCAATCCACGACTATATTGTAAAAAATACTAAATATGATTATGAAAATTTGATAAATAACACTATACCACCAGAATCTTATACTGCTTATGGAGTTTTGATAAAAGGAGTAGGGGTGTGCCAAGGATATACTGCTGCTTTTAATTTACTTGCTCAACTAGCTAGGATTGATAGCCTTGGAGTAGCTGGTACAGGTTTTAATTATAGTGGGTCTATGCCCCATGCTTGGAATATGATAAGAATTGACGGCAAAATCAGTTACGTAGATGTTACATGGGATGATCCTGTTCCAGATCAAGGGGATAATGTAAGATATGATTATTTCAATGTAACAGAGGAGCAGTTAGCAAAAGACCATAGCTGGGATAAAGAAAAATTTTTGGAAAAATATTTTGATTATAAATGAGAGGGGTTAAGCGATTGCTTAAACCCTTATTAATATTAATTATTTCAATTTTTTATACTCATCACTGTGCCAATGAAAATAGGTAAATTTGTCTTATTGTCAATAATTGCATATACAAACGGTCTATCTAATTTTTGTACTTTTTTAATAACATCTGTTATATCCAATGTGTTGTCACCTCTTCTTTCGGAGCCACCTCTACTATATAAGTCGGGAAAATTGATAAAAAGTTCCCTTTTAAATTATTATCGAAATTTTACATAAAATTAACAAGATTTTAACATTGTTTATGTATAATTATATCAAGAGGTGGTAAAATTGGAAGAAGAACTAAAGAAGATAGTTAGTGAGAAAAAATTTAATATATTTTTCCAACCAATAATTTCTCTATCAGACGGAAAAGTGATTGGGTATGAGGCTTTAACAAGAGGTCCTGAAGGAAGTTATTTCTATAATCCCGAAGTTCTATTTGAAGAGGCAAAAAAAGCTAATCTTTTATGGGATTTAGAAATGGTTACAAGGATTAAAGCTATTGAAACTTTTAATAGCTTTAAAAGTGACAGACTTTTATTTTTAAACGTAGATCCAGAGATAATAAAAGATGAGCATTTTATAAGAGGCACAACAAAAGAAGTATTGCAATTTTATGGGATAAACCCTTCTAACTTGATTTTTGAAATTACAGAAAAGACTGCAATTGAAGATTATAAGGCTTTTAAAAATGTCATAGACCACTACAAAAGTCAAGGTTATAAAATAGCTATAGATGATGTTGGAGCAGGATATTCTGGGCTTTCTGCAATTGCTCAAATAAAGCCCTATTATGTAAAAATTGATATGTCTTTGATAAAGATAATTTTAAGAAGGCTATAGTAAAAGCTTTGATAGAATTTGCTAATAATACTAATATAAAACTAATAGCTGAAGGCATTGAAACAATTGACGAATTATATACAGTAATTGAAATTGGAGTTCCCTTAGGTCAAGGTTTTTTACTGGCTAAACCTTGTAAAACTCTTGCTTATCCAGATGAAGAAATTAAAAAATTGATAGTTGACAGGAATTTATATGTTGAAAGGTTAAAATTTGCATCAGTATATACGATTAAAATTGGGGAAATAGCAAGGATGGACCAATCCATTTCTCCTTTTGTATTAGGGTCTGAAGTAGAGAAGATTTTTGCTGATAATCCAAATATTCAAGGTATAACTGTAGTTAATGATAAAAAGGCAGTGGGGCTTGTGATGAGAAAAGAGTTTTTTTCTCATATTGGCACTCAGTATGGATGGGCTGTTTATATGAAAAGACCTATTTATAAATTGATGGACCCAAATCCCCTTATATTCGATTATGATGTCCCCATAAGTGAAGTTGTTAAAGCTGTTACAACAAGAGAAGAAGAGAAATTATATGATTATATAATTATTGAAAAAGATGGAGTTTATTATGGAATTGTTCCTGTAATTACTCTTCTTGAAAAGTCTATGCAACTAGAATTAAACATCGCTAAATATTCAAATCCTTTAACAGGACTTCCAGGTAATTTTGTGATTGAAGAAAAGATAAGAGAAGTCATATCAAAAAATGAGCCTTTTTCACTGTTATATTTGGATTTAAACAATTTTAAAGCTTATAATGATGTGTATGGATTTGAAAAGGGAGATAAGGTTTTAAAATATGTGGCGAACATTTTAGAAAGGCACTTATATTTTTATAAAGATAGCTTTTTAGGGCACATAGGTGGAGACGATTTTGTTGCTATTGTAAAAAGTTATGATGTAGAGAAACTTTGTAAAAATATAATAGAAGAGTTTGATTATAATATTGTAAGGTTTTATAATGAATTAGATGTAAAGAGGGGATACATACATGCAACTGATAGATTAGGGAATGAAGATGACTTTCCTATTATGGGAATATCTATTGCTGTTGTAAATAATTCTAACAAGAAATTTTCGGATATTGATGAGATTACAGGGCTTGTTTCTAAGGTAAAAATGGAATGTAAAAAATATGGCAAAAGTCATTATATAATAGAAAATTTTCAAGAAAAAAGAGCTAACACAATTTCATAAAATCATCAAAAAAGTTTCTTCCCTTTTTGAGGGATTATTTTTTGTTTTTAGAAGGAATTTTATAATTTTTGAAGAATATAAACATTAGAAAGTAATTATCATTTGATAAATATTTTATTAAAAATTTAAATTCGTTTTAAGGAGATGAACAAATATGAAAGAGTGTAAAAAACTTATAACAGAAAGAAGAGCTATCACCTTTTTGATTCCACAAAAGAAATATCCGATGACATTATAAAAGAAGTTCTTGAGATTTCATCTACTGCTCCTTCAGCTTATAACCTTCAGCCTTGGAAAGTGATTGTAGTAAAAAGCAAAGAAAAGAAAAAAGTTCTCAAAGAAATAGCTTTTAATCAGCAAAAAGTAGAAGATGCCTCTGCTGTAATTGTAATAATAGCAAATCCTAAGGCGGCATTAGAAAATATAGACAGAGTTTTAGACAGCTCTAGTGAACTTGGATACATGAAGAAAGAGAGAAAAGAGGCATCAAAAAAAAGAATTTTATCAGTTTGGCAGGATGAAGAACAGGCTAAAAGAAAGGCCATAAGAGACTCAGCTCTTTTTGCGATGAACATAATGATTGCTGCAAAAGTGTATGGTCTTGAAACTCATCCGATGGACGGCTTTGATGAGGAAAAACTAAAAGAATTTTTAAATATTGATGAGGATATGTATGTACCTATGATAATAGCAATTGGATACAAAGACCCTGAAAAAGAGCTTCTTCCAAGGGCTTATAGATTTAAATTTGATGAATTTGGAGAGATAATCTAATGAGTAATTACGTAATAATTTTAGTGGCTTCTATTTTAGCAGGAGCTACTAATGCAATAGCAGGAGGGGGTACTTTAATAACCTTTCCTGCTCTTGTATGGGTTGGAATAAATCCTCTATCTGCCAATATAACAAATACTGTTGCTCTTTGGACTGGTTATGTCACAGGTGCATGGGCATTTAAAGAAAGACTGTATCAGACGAAAGAGCTTTTAAGGTTTCTGACATTGCCTTCTTTACTTGGGGGGTATCTTAGGAGCTTATCTTCTTATGATAACTCCTCACAAAGTCTTTGATTTTATTGTGCCTTTTTTAGTTTTGTTCGCTACTATGGTTTTAGCATTAAATGACAGAATACATAAATTTAATTTAAATGGAGATAGAGGTGAAATAAAAAGCTCTTTAGTAATAGTTTTTATACTTCAATTTCTTACTTCTCTTTATGGTGGATATTTTGCAGCAGGAATTGGCATTTTAATGCTTGCCACTTTAGGCATAGCAGGTATTACTGATATACACACAGCAAATGGTATAAAAAACCTTCTTTCACTTTTTATAAATGTCACTTCCGGTTTAATTTTACTCTTTAGTGGAAAAGTAGTATGGCCTTTTGCTTTTATTCTGATGATAGGATTTGCTTTAGGAGGATATTGGGGAGCAAAAGTATCACAAAGGTTTGACAATAAGAAAGTAAAGAATTTTGTAGTTTTATGGGGAATTGCATTGGCAATAGCGTTTTGGGTTAGAGGAGTGTAGGAAAGTAGATAGTTATTGAACTGAAGGGAGATAACTTTGTAGTGTATTATTTTGCCAATTTTTTGACTTAACAACTAACATTTTAGTGATAAAATATAAAGTGTGGACAATCAATCACTTGTTGAAAGGAGAAAAATGTGTTAAAAGGGTTTAAAGAATTCATTATGCGTGGAAATGTTGAACGGGTAGCTAAGTGTGTTTGTGAGGGTTATCGGTTTAAAGAATTCATTATTGCGTGGAAATGTTTTGGATTTAGCAGTAGCTGTAATAATAGGTGCAGCTTTTAACAAAGTAGTAAATTCATTAGTTGTGGATGTTTTAACTCCACTGATTGGAGCAATATTTGGAGCTCCTGATTTTTCTGCCCTTAAATTAGGACCAATAGCCATAGGTAATTTCCTTAATGCTGTTGTTAACTTTATTATCGTATCTGCAGCCATATATTTTTTCATAGTAGCTCCTATGAATGCTATTAGACTGCGAAAAGCAAAAGAAAAAGAACAAACACCACCTGAACCATCAGAGGAAGTAAAACTTTTAAGAGAAATATTAGAGGTATTAAAGGAAAAGTAAGGTAAGAATATTGATTAATATAAATTTGTCGTCGACCTAAGATAATGCAAAAAATGTTGAGGATCGACGACAAATTATTTTTTCAATTTTATAAAATAGTTGATTTTGTCAAACAATATGGTATAATAAAGTTAAAATACTTGACAGATAAGATGAAAAAAGAAAAATTTGTTCTTTATTATATTTGATTATAATGGGTTTTTAGCCTACCTATAAGGAATTGAAACTGATATACCAGCAACAGCCATGGCAATTTGTCTTACGTTTTTAGCCTACCTATAAGGAATTGAAACTAATTTTTCGCCTGTTTTATAAAAACTGAACCTTTAGTTTTTAGCCTACCTATAAGGAATTGAAACCAAGCAGGTAGACCTGCTACTTTCGCAGGATATCAGGTTTTTAGCCTACCTATAAGGAATTGAAACCCTGAGAGGCCGAAAAAGCAGTGGTAGCACCTAACTGCGTTTTTAGCCTACCTATAAGGAATTGAAACCACAATATGATAGAATGCTGGATAGGCAAATCAGGGCGTTTTTAGCCTACCTATAAGGAATTGAAACGAATAGAACGGTTAGGATTACTGTACTCCTTCCACCGTTTTTAGCCTACCTATAAGGAATTGAAACCTATTCTGATCCTAGTATTCCTAGCTTTAGAAACGTGTTTTTAGCCTACCTATAAGGAATTGAAACCTTTCATAGAAGAATGAACCTCCCATGAATAAAAGAAGTTTTTAGCCTACCTATAAGGAATTGAAACAATACAATATTCATCTCAAAAACCGCTGCTTCTATCAAGTTTTTAGCCTACCTATAAGGAATTGAAACCCACAGCGCCAAAGTGAATCTGTGGCAACTTATCTACGTTTTTAGCCTACCTATAAGGAATTGAAACGGGAGGAGATTTTATATTTTCCTATTTTACATTATAGTTTTTAGCCTACCTATAAGGAATTGAAACCCAGGCAAGTCAGGTGCATAGACAGGCGCAGAAATGTTTTTAGCCTACCTATAAGGAATTGAAACATGATATTATGTTTCATCTTTCACTTAATAAGCCTGGTTTTTAGCCTACCTATAAGGAATTGAAACGAAAGAGACTCAGAAATAGAAGGAGAACTTAAATAAGTTTTTAGCCTACCTATAAGGAATTGAAACCTGTAGAAGAGGCAAAAGAAATTATGGCCGACGGCTGTTTTTAGCCTACCTATAAGGAATTGAAACAGGAATTAGGAGCAGAGGGCTTTGTTATCCGGGCTAGTTTTTAGCCTACCTATAAGGAATTGAAACATATATCTGCTATACCCTTAGTAACTGTTCCATAACCAGTTTTTAGCCTACCTATAAGGAATTGAAACCTTTGTACGTTTTCTTTAGAACAGGTAGCGAACCAAGTTTTTAGCCTACCTATAAGGAATTGAAACTGGGGAAGAAGTGAAAATAAGGATAGCGATGGATACTGGTTTTTAGCCTACCTATAAGGAATTGAAACAATGATGAACCTATTATTGTTCTTGATGCAAAAGCTCGTTTTTAGCCTACCTATAAGGAATTGAAACGTATCTGGCTCGTCCTCCTTTCTGGATACAGGACGGTTTTTAGCCTACCTATAAGGAATTGAAACTCCAGAAACAAGATGCCTCTTCCTGCTTCTGTAAGCCTGTTTTTAGCCTACCTATAAGGAATTGAAACCCATTCTTTGGCAAAACGCTTTACGGGTCTTGCCAACCGTTTTTAGCCTACCTATAAGGAATTGAAACTTCCCAGGTTAGCCCAAGGGTATTCAAGTCGCCCCAGTTTTTAGCCTACCTATAAGGAATTGAAACGTGGAATTCCTTTAACGCCTATAAACTTAATAACAAGTTTTTAGCCTACCTATAAGGAATTGAAACTGAAGAATATTCCCTGCATATTCCAAATGTCCTTGGGTTTTTAGCCTACCTATAAGGAATTGAAACTTTTTATAAATGTAACCTTATAGGAGCTAAGCAGCCATAGTTTTTAGCCTACCTATAAGGAATTGAAACTGTAACGGAAGAAACTCTGCGTAACGCGGCGATAGAGTTTTTAGCCTACCTATAAGGAATTGAAACGCACCCAGTCTCCGTTTTCTTCCTGTAGCACCATGTAGTTTTTAGCCTACCTATAAGGAATTGAAACTCCATCTTTACCGTCACCGTACCCTTAGCATGGTCAGTTTTTAGCCTACCTATAAGGAATTGAAACAAATGCGGGCTAATCCTTTTATGAGCAGAGCATACGAGTTTTTAGCCTACCTATAAGGAATTGAAACGTCTGCAAATACTTCCGCTTCTGCTTCCTCTTCCTCGTTTTTAGCCTACCTATAAGGAATTGAAACGTACAAGAATTTTCAACAAAGCTTGGCGGGCTTTCTGTTTTTAGCCTACCTATAAGGAATTGAAACAATGGGAAGAGATAAAGTAAAAGCTGAGTAAAGGAAGTTTTTAGCCTACCTATAAGGAATTGAAACGCCATCCAAGCCGCCTCACCTACCACAGCGATTACGTTGGTTTTTAGCCTACCTATAAGGAATTGAAACAACCCCTGTACCCAGTGCCGGGCTCCCACGTGCGGTGTGTTTTTAGCCTACCTATAAGGAATTGAAACCAGCAATGCCCCAGCCGATGTTTCCCAGCTTAGCTTCGTTTTTAGCCTACCTATAAGGAATTGAAACAAGAACGATGGAGCGAAAATCTCAGGAGCAAAACAAGTTTTTAGCCTACCTATAAGGAATTGAAACTTTCTGAGAATGCATTTTGCTATCCTGCGCCATGAAGGGTTTTTAGCCTACCTATAAGGAATTGAAACCAAATAATCTGTTTGACTTATATAACCTTGAAATTGTTTTTAGCCTACCTATAAGGAATTGAAACCCACGTTCGCACCCTCCGGGCACCCCGCACCACGCTTGTTTTTAGCCTACCTATAAGGAATTGAAACCTCTGCAGCACGGCAAAAAGGTCCTGCGGTTTTATCCGTTTTTAGCCTACCTATAAGGAATTGAAACTAAAAACGCGGTACTTCATGACTGCTCTACCTCCTTGTTTTTAGCCTACCTATAAGGAATTGAAACTGTCATGACAGCTTGTGCAACGCATTGCAAGAAAAAGTTTTTAGCCTACCTATAAGGAATTGAAACTAGCGACATAGCATTAAGAAAGGCTGAAAAAGCGAGTTTTTAGCCTACCTATAAGGAATTGAAACGACTTTGACAATTTTCCCCATACTGGCGGACCTGCTAGTTTTTAGCCTACCTATAAGGAATTGAAACGCCTACCTCCGGATGTTCCTCCGGAGTGGGAGGACTGTTTTTAGCCTACCTATAAGGAATTGAAACGCTACCGGAAAGGTGTCCCTTGACAAACGAAGCACCGTTTTTAGCCTACCTATAAGGAATTGAAACGGAAATCTACCAAGAAGCGCCTGCGCGCTTCTTGGTGTTTTTAGCCTACCTATAAGGAATTGAAACCAGGGCGCCCATCAGAGTGGTTCTTTAATCATTGTGGTTTTTAGCCTACCTATAAGGAATTGAAACTACTACCCAAAGGGCATACATGGAAGTCATATACAGGTTTTTAGCCTACCTATAAGGAATTGAAACGGAGGGAGACGATGTAATAAACTCCCTCCTGGACGGGGTTTTTAGCCTACCTATAAGGAATTGAAACGGGTGATGAAAATGCGTGACTTGTCGTTTGAAGTGGTTTTTAGCCTACCTATAAGGAATTGAAACGTAGTGGCAGCTATTTAGAATGGGGCGGATATGCAGAAGTTTTTAGCCTACCTATAAGGAATTGAAACTGCCGGGTGGGGTATTTCTTACGCGCCCCACATGTGCGTTTTTAGCCTACCTATAAGGAATTGAAACTATGCCATCATAGGTGCAACACATGAAATGAAAGCAGTTTTTAGCCTACCTATAAGGAATTGAAACCGGTAGATACAAGCCGTAAACTGGTTGGCTCTGGTTGTTTTTAGCCTACCTATAAGGAATTGAAACTATCGCTTTTGTTGACTTTAAACAGCGGTGTTAAACCGTTTTTAGCCTACCTATAAGGAATTGAAACACAATTTGAACGATGCACTGCTTTTGAAAGATAAAGGTTTTTAGCCTACCTATAAGGAATTGAAACCGCACAACGGCTCTGGGCTGATGATTAGCTCTGCAGAGTTTTTAGCCTACCTATAAGGAATTGAAACTTGGGATGGTGAAGGCAATGGCTGAAGTCGGGAGCATGTTTTTAGCCTACCTATAAGGAATTGAAACACCAGGAGGATTGCCGTTTACATACCGTCAAAGCAGGGTTTTTAGCCTACCTATAAGGAATTGAAACTACACTCCTGCAGGCACTGGTTCTGGAGTGTCAAGAGTTTTTAGCCTACCTATAAGGAATTGAAACAACAAAGAATGTCTATTGCTGCTAAAATCGCAGCAGGGTTTTTAGCCTACCTATAAGGAATTGAAACCTCATGTCCATCTGTATCCTCCTTTTCTGCCAAATTGGTTTTTAGCCTACCTATAAGGAATTGAAACCTTTTAACACCTGACCTTGCTAAAAGCACGTCTATAGTTTTTAGCCTACCTATAAGGAATTGAAACCAAAAAAACTGAGATGGCTTAGCTTTAAATTCATTAGTTTTTAGCCTACCTATAAGGAATTGAAACAATATTCCGAGGTTAGAAATTGAAATAGAGGAGGTTGTTTTTAGCCTACCTGTAAGGAATTGAAACCATCTTACACAGTGGTATGCGTCTTTTGCAACATTTAGGTTTTTAGCCTACCTAATTAACAAAACAGTAATATAATGAAATGCAAGGATAAAGAAGATGTGAAGCGTAGAGAACAAAATAGAAAATTATTTGAAAGAAAGGAGTAAGAAAAAATGAGGATAGTAGTAGCTGCAGAGAGTAAAAATGTATCTATGCATTTTGGACATTGTGAGAGATTTGCTTTATTTGATATAGAAAACGGAGAAATTAAAAATGAATTGTTTATACCAAATCCAGGGCACAGACTTGGTTTTCTGCCCGGATTCTTAAAAGAACAAGGTGCAGAATGTGTAATTGCAGGAGGTATGGGTGCGAGTGCCGTAGGACTTTTCAATCAGAATGGTATAAACGTAATAACCGGTGCATCAGGTTTTATTAAAAATCTTGTAAAAAGGTACATTGAAGGGACTCTTATTTCCACGGGCAGTGTCTGTGAAAAACATGAACATAAAGGACATTACGAAAGCTGATTAGGGTATGACAATGGAAAAAGTTTGGTATCCGATCATTGATTACAGCAAATGTACAAGCTGTGGAGCATGCAAAAATATTTGCAACCGTGGGGTGTTTAAGCAAACATCAGGGAAACCTGTGGTTGAAAATCCTCAAAATTGTATTTATGGATGCAGAGATTGCCAGAAAAGCTGTAAAGTAGGTGCGATAATTTATATAAGCGAAGATTGGTAATAAAAAAAGCATATCTTTCATTGGGAGGTTAAAACAGTTGAAATTAATAGTAAAAAATGATATAATTCTAATTTGGTGATAATGAATGTTGTTAACTATAAAAAAGGTTAAAGAGCTATATGATATAAGCAGAATTACTTTAATAAACTGGGAAAAGGAAGGATTAATAACTCCAGTTAGGACACCAAAAGGGAGAAGAAGATACAAAAAAGAAGACATAGAGAAGTTATTAGGTATGCTGGGAGAAAAACCGAAACCTAAAGTAGTTTTATATGCAAGAGTATCCACAAAAAAGCAAGAAGAATATCTCAAAAATCAGATTAGAAGGCTTGAAGAGTATGCTAATTCTCAGGGTTGGCAGTATGAAGTTATATTCGAAATAGCAAGTGGGGTAAATGAAAACAGGAGAGGTTTATTAAAGCTTCTAAACAAAATCAAAAGAGGGGAAGTTGAAAAAGTTGTAATAGAATATCCTGATAGACTAGCGAGATTTGGCTTTGAATATCTCAAATTTTTCATGGAAAGCTTTGGAGTGGAACTTATAGTTTTAAACGGGAAAGAAAACGAAGAAGATACAAATAAAGAGCTAGCAGAAGACTTAATAGCAATAGTAACATCTTTCGCAGCAAGAATTTACGGGCAAAGGGGCAAAAAACATGATAGTGATACAGGCTAAACTTATTTTTCTAAATCAACAAGCCAAACAAATAGTATTAGACTTAATGAGAAGATGGTCATCCTGCATGAGATTTGCATATAACAGACTTTTAGAAGGAGAAAAAAGAGCAGATTTAAAAAGAAAGTTACCCCAGGTATTCAATTTAAACTCAAGATATGTAGATGATGCAATAATGAAAGCAAGGAGTACACTGGAATCTGCGAAAGAACTAGGTAAAAGTCCAAGAAAAGTCATTTTTGGCGGGAAAAAACTGTTTAGAAAACTTCAAAAACATCATTTAAATGGTAAAGCATATGAAAAATAAAAAATTAGGTGGCAGGAGAAAAGAAAAGGAAATCTCTATTCAAGAGGGGATAAAAGCAAAAAAGGAAATCTCAACACAAGAATAGAAATAAAAGAAAATGGCACTTTCTTAAGGATAAATGTAGGGGAAAGAAAATATGTATACGCCAGAATAGAAGCAGGCTATAAAAAGAATAAAAAAAGAAAAGAACTCCTGCAGGAAATCGCCCAATCAAACATACCATACTCTGTAGAATTAAAACTCAAAAATGGCAGCATATACGCCTACATTGCCATTGAAGAACAATATCCAGAAATAAAAATAACAAAAGAAAAAGGAGTCATAGGAATAGACATAAATGCATATCCGGACAACATATCATGGGCAGAGGTAGATGAAAAAGGAAATCTAATAAGCTATGGCAGTATACCAATGCCGGAACTTGCAAGCGGCAATTCAGATAAAAGAGAGTATTTCAGATGGCAGTATGCTCATGAGATAGTAAAGATAGCAAAAGAAAAAAGAAAAGCAATAGTAATTGAAAAATTAGACATAAAAAACAAAGGAGAAAAAGGAGACTTTTCAGGCAAAAAGTCAAGGAGAATAAGACATAACTTTAGCTACAAATCCCTTTTAAAAAAGATAAAAATTTTAGCAAAAAAGGAAGGGATAGAAGTAATAGAAGTCAATCCTTCTTACACCTCAATAATAGGCATGTTAAAAAAGGAAGCAGAATAGTTTTTAGCCTACCTAAGAGGGATTGAAACGCAAATAAACTCCATATTTTCACAATGTCTTCGTCGTTTTTAGCCTACCTATCCTGAAAATAGTGTCTCTCAAAAAGGCAACAAAAAACTAAACCCATACCGATGTAAAAATATGGGATAAATGAATGGTTAATAAAGTTAAATTAAAAGTTAAGACGCTGCAGATTCGACCGTGACCTTAAGACCTAAAGACTCTAGCTTTTTTAAAGATTGACGAATAATCATATTACGTTTTTTCTCTTCATAATAAGTAGGACCTAATTCAATATATGGTTGCTTTTGCTTGAGAATATGATAAACTATAATTAAAATGCTATGTGCCACTGCAACTGCTGCACGGTTTGCTCCTCTTCGAGCAGCGATGCGGTGGTACTGACTTGAAAGATAAGTATCTTTTGCCCTTGAGGCAGCTCTGGCAGCTTCAATAAGAGAGCTTCGCAATTTTTGGTTACCTTTTCGAGTTCTTGCAGACTTTTGTTTACCAGCACTTTCATTATGACCTGGACACAACCCTGCCCAAGAACACAAATGGGCAGCAGAGGGGAACTGTTCCATATTCGTGCCGATTTCGGCTATTATTTGTTCTGCAGTTCTTCTTCCGACTCCAGGGATTGTATCCAGCAGTGCCAGGTCTTTTTCAAAAGGGAGCATTCGATTTTTAATTTCTTCGTCTAATTTTGCTATTTCTTCATCAAGGTAATCAATATGTCTAAGCTGTATTTCCAGAAGCATCCTTTGGTGATGATTGATCAAGCCTTTTAAAGCGCGTTTTAGTTCATCCATTTTATTTTTTAGCTTGCCTTGAGAAAGCTCAGCCAGGGTTTCGGGATTTTCTTCACCATTTATAATAGCCTCAAGTATAGAACGACTGGATGCCCCGTTGATATCAGAGACTACCGAAGACAGTTTGATATTAGCTCCTTCTAAAACCTTTTGTATGCGATTAAGTTCTCTTGATTTTTCTTCAATGAGGCTTTTTCTATAGCGGACATGCTCGCGAAGTTCTCTTTGTTCACGATCTGGCACAAAGCTGCCTTGCAAAAGGCCATGTTGTAAGAGACTTGCTTATCCACTCAGCATCTTTTACATCGGTTTTTCTACCAGGGACATTTTTAATATGCTTAGCATTGACGAGTAGGATTTTAATGCTCTCAAGCTCAAGTAGATTGTAAATAGGTTTCCAATAAGAACCGGTACTTTCCATAGCAACAACAGAGCAACCTTTGCTTTTAATAAATTCTTTTAATGCAATAAGGTCATCGGTCATGGTTGAAAAAGTTCGGATTTCTTTACCTTCCGGTGTTATTATACAAGCTACGACGCTCTTTTTATGGACATCTAATCCGCAAACGTGAGAGTAAACTAAATCCATGAAAGAGCCAACTCCTTTTTTAAAATTTGAACGATAGCGACTGTAAAATTGAATAGCTGGTGCAACAACCATAAGGGGTTATTCTATCCTGCGTGCTTCCCGTGTAAAGGGAGCAACAATCTGTGGTGCACCTGGTCGTTGGAGTCTGTCTATGAGTCGGGCTCAAAGCACCAAGGTAAGAACGACCTTATGCATATGTATTCCATAATAATTCCATATCATTGAAAATTTCAGCCACATCCAAAAAATCCAGATATTGTGATAAGCACAAGGCCGGTGCGATGTTTCAATTCCTTATAGACCTCTATGCCGTAACTACGGCACCATCAGAGGATGAAAATACCATTTTTGATGTATAATTAGTATAGCGGCTGGTGAAGAGTTGATGCTTATATTGCTTTTAAAGAAAATAGGAATAATGCAAATGCACAAAGAATAAATGAGTTAATAAATCAATTTAATGAAAAAACCGCGAAAAAAATAATATTGTAGAGATACTTAAGAAAGCAAATATGCCTTATACAATTGATAATAATGGCACGATACATTATCAATACATTCCTTAAAATATCTAATTTTAACTTTAATACCATAATCATTTAAATTTGTTTAAAACAGATTGGGCTACTAATGTTATTGCCCATCTGTTTTTTGTTTTAGGAAATTATATATAATCAATATTTTAAAAAATTATACTAGCGTTGAATTTTTCCTTATTTTATTATGGCATTCGACGACATTTTTCTATAAAAAATACAGTTTTTTAGAAGGATTTTGAAAAGTTATGTAGAATATTGATATATGAGAAAATATTGGTTAGCATGTTTATGCTACAATATTTTTTTACATTATTGTTTTTAAATTATATTATTAAAAAGCATGTAAAGGAGTTTTTGATATGAGCAAGAAGGAAGTTACTGTTCATTTAGAGACGATAACTCCACTCTGGACCAGTGATGCATGGCAGAAAAACACAAAAAGTAGACCTTCTTCTTTAATGGGGAGTTTAAGGTTTTGGTTTGAAGTGATTTGTTATTTTAGTGGAATTGTTCCAAAAAATGATTTTGACATGGGGAAAGGACGATTTGAAAAAGAAGTAGAAGAAAAAGAGTTTAAAGCGAAGCTTATGGGAAAAGGTACAGATATTAAATCGCAAATTGAGACTTTAAAAGAAATGAAAATTCCAATACCTTCTATTATATTTGGTACAACTGGATGGAAAGGATTAATTGAGATAAAAGAGATAGAAACGTTGGACGATTATTGTTTTGGAAACAAATTAAATTTACCAGAAAGGATTTGTATTTCTAAGCAAAATGGAGAAATTAAAGAGAATAATAACTGTCCAAGAAGTAGCAATCAAGATTGGTCTGTTTTTTACTTATCACAACCATATTTCTATGGGAAGTTAAAAGTCAAATTTTTAGCTGAGGAAGAAATATTAAACAGTATATTTTATCCACTTTTAAATTTCATGGATAAGTACGGTTACTGGGGTGGTAAATGGAATATTGGTTATGGCAGGTTGAGGGTTATAACAGAAGAGCAAAATAATAATGACAGAAAGTGGTTTGATTTTAGTTTATTTAAGAATAAGAATGGTGAAAAATTTGACTCAGAGAAATATTTGATATCAGTTAGTAATTTTGATGATTTAATTCATGTTCAAAAGAATAATAAAAAAATAAAAATTTTAAATAAGATTCCAGTCAATCAAAATTCTAATAATCAAAATTCAGATGAAGCTTTAAGAAAAGTTATTAAAGAATTAATAAAACAAAAAGCACAAAAAAGAAGTACTGTAAACGATAAAAAAGAAAGACATTTTAAATTTGGGAAAACAGGTAATATCAAAGGCGAAGATTTACCTCAGGGGTCTAAAATTTTACCATACATAATAAAAGAAGGTGATAATTACTGTGGCGGATTTTTATCTATTGCTGATTTATTAGAACTATATGAAGGAGATGAACAAAATGCCAAAGTATGACGCTTTAATAGAAGTAAATATTGGTGAAGTGAAAAACTTGAGTCAGTATATATCATACTGCAAGCTTTATTTTAAACCAAAAAGTGAAGAAAAAATAGAAGATTATTTAATGCGAGACAACAACCCGACAAGCATTAATAGAGATAAAGTAGAAAGTTTAAAAAAGGACTTTCCATTTATTTTATCCAATGAAGATTATAAATCTGAACTTAAAAACAATAATTTAAATGGGAAGTTGTTTAAATATTTAAAAAGAAATCGTTCCAATCAAACAACTAAGGATTTTCCGTTAACTTGGTTAAAAGATGAAATCATGAAAGAAAATAAAGATTTTGTTTTTAAAGAGGACCAGCAATTGGAAGATGTAAATTCTATATCAGGGATTTTAGCTCAGAATATAGCTAATGATTATGTAAAAAAACTTCCGCCGTACTCATTTATAATTCAGGTAAGTTTCAAACTAAAACAGCCATACTTCTCAAAGGATGATGACGAATTTTATATAATTTCAAATCCAGTATTAAAGGAAAAAGTCTTTAAAGTGCCTATGATACGGGGAAGTAGTTGGAAAGGTTCTTTAGCTGCTGCCTTTAAAGATTTAATAAATGAAGAGGCTAACCTTAAAAAAAGGGGAAAAATTGTTGATAGTTACTTACGAATATTTGGTGCAGGCTCAGAAAGTATAAAAGTGGTAGAGGATTATCTGAAGGAAAATAGTAAAGATTTAGTAAAATTTAAAGAAAAGCTTTTAGAATTTATATTGTTTGAACTTGGGTTGAAAGTTGACAAAAATTTTATAGGTGAAATTAAAGACACAAATTCATACGAGAAACTTCAAGGTATTCTTCAGGAGAAAATTTCTGAGAAACTTCAAAAAGATAATAAAAACCTACCAATAGAATTTCAAACACATAAAGGAAGAGCCATATTTTATCCTACATATTTTGACAGACTTTCTTTAGAAGTAATAAATCCCCATGACAGAAGAAAAAGAGCAGGGACTCAGCCAATTTATTATGAAGTGGTTCCAGAGGGTACAGAAGGGATTTTGCAGATTATATATATTCCTTTTGATGGGATATTAAAAGAAAATAAAGAATTAAAAAAGGAAGCAGAAAAAGATTTAGAAAATCTTTTATCGGCAATTGAAAAAGTATCACAGAATGGAATAGGAGCAAAAACGAAGCTTGGCTGGGGAACATTTGAATTATGTGAAGATAAGTATTATTATACCAACAAAAATTTAAATATAAATGATGGGCTGAAAGAAAAAGGGTGGTTAAAATGGGAGAGTTGAATTTAGAAAATTTAAAGGAATATAAGGATGAGATTTTAAAGGCTGAGATAGGGGCATTATTGTTTAATTTAGGTAAAACACATGTTGGATTTTCATTTTGGAGTCCATATTTTCCAAATTCGGACTATAAATGGGCAAGTTACAAAGAATATGTTGATAAATATCTGGATCCCGAACTTGAAGGAGTTAATAAACAACTTAAAGATTTTATAAATGGTGTACAAGTGAAGTTAAGTTTTGAATCTTTAAAACTGAAAGAAATAATGCAGGGTAAAGAAAGTTCTTTAGAAGTTGTAAAAAAAGTTTTCATTCGGGGTTGCGAAAATATAAATTCTGGTATAGATAAAGGTTCTCCTAAAGAGCAAATAAAAAGTAAGTTATGGCTTTCTAATGCTTTTGGTTCTTTTAAGAAAAAAGTAGAATTGCATGATTTCGATGATCAAAGGATTTGCTTTTACAATAAGCTTAACAACTTCTTATCTCGTGACAATTATTACACAAATCCTGACTGGCAAAAAATAAGAGAATTTATCTTCACTGAGATTAAAAATTGGTATTCAAGGCTTTTAAGTGACTCACGTTTTCCAGTAAATGATGTTACTCTCTGGGATCAAGCCTATATGACTGCTACAATGTTTAAAGCAGTATTGGCTGAATTAACTATTCTTAAAGACAGCGATAAAAAGCTGAATGATTATAAAAATAATCCTAATAACATCAGATGGCGTATTCTTGGTATACAGTACGATAAACTTGGGCTTGCAGAAAAAGGTTATAAACCTGCCCAGATTCAATGGTATAGGGAAACTGCAAGGAAAATAGATGAGGAAATAAAAAAGCTTTTGGAATATGAGTATCCCATTGGAAATGAAGTATATCGTGATGAAACAGGAATATATTTTTTAGTTGGTGAGGATTTAGGAGTAGATTTACAAGGTAACATTCTTGCTGAATTACATAAGGATTTAGGTGAAATAAAAAATAAAATATTGGAAATTTTTAAAGAAAAATCTTTAGAAGAATTCTATCCTGCAATCTTTCTTACTAAAGCTTCAAGAGGTCTGATGAATTTAAGTTATCTTCTTGAAAAAGCAAGAGAAAATTTCTTAAAAGCAGACTGGAGTAAGAAAGAAACTGATATATACATAGAAAAATCAGAAAGTGAAAGAGCAATTGGTATATGTCAGGTTTGTGGTCAAAGATTGGTCTTCAAATCAGATAGAAGAGATGAAGACAAAAATATATGCAATATTTGTTATGAAAAGAAAACAAAAGGTAGAATTGATAAATGGCTGAGCAATCGAAACGATGAAACTATCTGGATGGATGAATTGAAAGACAAGAATGATAAAGTTGCACTTATAACAATGAAATTTGAGCTTCACGATTGGTTAAATGGCGATATGTTAAATAGTTTGATAGTTAGAAATGAAACTTTTAAAAGGAGCATTTTATGGGTAAAAAATTTTATTTTATTATTGTTGTCTAATTTGGATGTAAGTGAGTATTTTGATGTAAAAGAGATTGAAAGGAATATTGCAGAATTAAATGTATTGTTGAAAAGTCCTTTGACGCCTCCCGGAGAAAAAAGTAAATTGGGTAAGAAAAAAAGGACTTTCGAAACATTAAAAAGAAATATAGAAAAAATTAAAAAATTAATAGAAAACTTACGTAAGAGCAAGTGGTGTGAAGAACCTTTAAACAAACCTTTAAACAAAGACACTTTAGATTACCAAAATACGATTGAGGAACTTGCTGATATGATAAAAAATGAGTATCAGAAAATTAAAAGTGAATTTAAGGTAGCATTACTAGAAAATTTTTCTTTTTTCCCAAAATATTTGGCTGCAGAAGCTTATATAGGTTGTAAAATAAATAATGAATCTTTTGACGATTTCATAAAACAGATATTTTTCGGTTCAATAATGGGTACGCATTGGGAAGAATGGATAAAAAAGAGTAGTTTGAATTCAAAGATAGACTTTGATGGGAGAAAAATAAATTGGTCTCAATTAAATAAGGATGATATAGAATTTTTATCTACTCTTATCCTTCAATTTCTTCTTAGAAAAAATCCTTCTCCGGCGCGGCTGAGAAGAATATGGGAGAGTACTCAAGAGTTTTTTGAAGATATAAAGGAAAATATATGTGCTTATGCAGGTATTCCTGAGAATAGAAGAAAAAGATTTTATTGGGAAAATATTAAAGTTAAAAACTCAAATGAAAATATACCGGATGGAGAATATCAGGATGGAGATGTTCTCTTTTGGGCTGATAAGGGTAAAGTTTATTTAATATCTTATATAAAAGATTTAAAAGCAGGTAAGGAATTTAATCTCAAAGAATCTACAGGCAATGGAAATGTAATAGCATCTGTTAAGTATAAAGATAATACTGATTTTGAATACTATACTCCATACATCTCTATCATTGATCCCACACCAATTAGTTGGCAGTTTATTATACCTGCTGAGTATGTGCCAAATTTGATTGATAATGTTATGAAAAAATATAATGAAAGTTTTAAATTTGTTTATGGAAAACTGCCACTTCATATAGGAGTAGTGGTGCAGGATTATAAAAAGCCGTTATATATAGGCATAAAAGCTTTAAGAAAAATTAGGAGGGATGTTGAGGGAATAGAAAAACTATCAATAGAAGAAAAACCATCTAAAGTCAGAGAGATATTAAAATGCCAAAAGATTGAGGAATCGCTAAATAATACTCATAAATACTATTCTTTATATTGGGGTAATCATTCCAAGGGATATAAATTTTATATTAAGCCCGAAGATGGAAGTATACACTGGATATTAAACATTGACGAAATTGGTGAAGATGAAAAAATCAATATAATACCAAATACTTTTGATTTTGAGTTTTTAGATACAAATACAAGAAGAAATGATATTTATTATGACGGAGATAATAAATGGAAAAGAAAAATAAAAATTAAAAGCTCACGACCTTATGACTTAGATAATTGGGGAAAATTTAAAAAATTTAAAGATCTGTTTGGCAAAGAAAATAAAAATAGAGTTGCGAGGAGTACAAAACTTCAAAAATTAATCTCTGTAATCTATGATAATTGGGAAGCCATAGCCAGTGCTGAATCAAAAATAAATAGTGATGTTGAAGGGGTAAAAGCTTTTCTTGCTTCAAGCTTTATAAATATTCTTGACCTAAAAAAAGATATAGGGCTTGCAGATGGAATAAAAGATCTATTTGACATAGATAAATCTAAAGAAAATGATAAGCTCCATGCGGTACTAAAAGAAAAGATGACCTTAGATAATGTACAGCTTTTCTTGGATATGTTTGAATTTTGGCATACAGCTTTAAAGGAGGTATAAAAAATGGATAAAAGTAATGATTTTGTTAAGGAATTTAAAATTTATGGAATGGCAACAGATCCAATTTATATTGGGACAGGCGGATACACTACAGGAAGGGTTGACAATACCATTGTAAGAGACCCAATAACAAAACTTCCTAAAATTCCCGGTTCAAGTTTGGCAGGGACTTGGAGGTATTATGCGACGTTGGAACTTTTATCTAAGATAAAGGATAAACAGCCTAAATTTAGTGATATCAAAAATCTTAATGGGAATACTTTAAATGATAAAATAAAAGAGTGGATTAAACAAAATTCCAGTAATTGGCCCAATAATAGGTGGGAATATTTTAATGGCAATGTTGTAGCGAAAATTACCTGTGCAGGACAGGATAATACTCCGCAAGAAGAACTATCGAATTCACCGGATGCAACTAATAAAGAAGGTAAGACTGGACACTGCGGACATTGTATTGTTTGTAAAGGATTTGGATTTTCAAAGAAAGATTTAAGCTGGCAAGGTATGATTTTTTTTAGTGATTTAAATATTTTGTTTTTCCCTGTTTTTACACGCTTTGGTACCAAGTGGATAACAACAAAAGAGATGTTAAAAAATGCAAATTTATACGGTGAAGAGCCAGAAAATGAGCAAGATGAGAACAAAGATTTGGTTTGTATAATTTTAGAAAAAATAGAGGATGGAAAAGTAGATGGGCATATAAATCTTGGATGGATTTATTTACCTTATAAAGTAGGAAATCTTTCAATCAACCTAAAAGAAATAAAGATTGGTAATTTTGAGCTTACTGAAGATAAAATTGTTATTGTCCCTGAAAGCTTATTCTCTCAAATTGTTAACTCTAATCTCGAAGTGAGAACATCTGTTTCAATAGATCCAATAACGGGAGCTGCAAAAGAAGGTGCGCTTTTTACTTCTGAGGCAATACCAAGAGGGACAATATTTTATGGAGATTTAAGAATCTTTGATAGATCAGTTTTTGATGGGTTATCGGACAAAGTCGGGGATCTGCCTAATTATAGCATGCTAAAAAATGCTTTATGTGATTCCAAACACTTCTTTGAAACATTAGGTATTGGCGGTATGACGACAAGAGGGTTTGGGAGAATTGTATTAGAGATTAATGATAAAAATACAAATAATTGTGATAAAGATACTCAAGGTAAATCAGAAGAAAGCAATAATAACCCTAATGGGGGTGGACAAAAATGAATGAAAATAATCTTGAGTATACATTAAATAAATTGGGTTTCGATATAGCAAACAGTTCTCAAAAGGATAAAGAAATTTTAAGGTTCATAGATAAAGCGTTAGGAGTTTTATCTAATGACGGTGTGTATGCTTATTATGTTTTTTGTTTAAGCAAAAATGATGGGAAATACAGCAACATATTTATTAATAAGCCAATAAAAACTTTAAAACCTTTTTTCCAATCTGAATATAGTGATAAAGCTGAAGAGTTTTTTCAGGAATTGTCTAAAGATATTTACGAATTGTTATTTTTCAAAGAATCATTAGAAAAAGCTCTAATCTATGCCCGATACCATGCAAAGGCTATGGGGGAATAAAAAAATGAAATGGTATAAACTAATTTTTAAGCAAAACCAGCCAATACATATAGGCTCTGTTAAGTGGGGAGTAATTAATGAAACTGAAATTTTTATTCCTGGCTGGACAATGTGGGGCGCTTTAACTAATCAATTTTTAAGGACAATTGGGTTTAGTGAAATTGAAAGAGCTAAAAAATTATTTGAACATATTACAAACTTTTATCCTGCTGTAGAGTGTGAAAAAGTTAGATGTTCAAATACTGACCCTTTATTTCCTAAATATGAAAAAGGCGATTTTTACCTTGGAGATTATCCTGAGGAAAAATTTAAATTTGAATTTGTTGATACTATTGTATCAACAGCTATAGAACCACTATTAAGAAGTACAAAAGATGAAAGCTTACATGAATTTGAGTTTATACTGCCAAAATCAAAACAGGATATAAGCAGTTCGAAACAACTTTATTGGATAGGATTAATTGGGTTCGAGGATGATGTAATTGAAAAAGCTAAAGACTTTTTAAAAATTTCTCTTAAGATATATATTGGTGGAGATTCTAAATATGGTTTTGGTGAATTAGAATTATTTTCCCTTGATGAACTAAAAAGCGAGGGAGGAAACACACCTGAAGAAGTTAAAAAATGGGATTTAGATGAGGATGGTCATTTGTTTTTAGATGACAATGATAATAGTTTAATTTTAAAGCACTTTTTTGAGTTTTCACATGAAGTGAGATTTGAAGGAGAGGTTAAGTTACTTGCAGAATTTGATTTTACCCAAAATAATCCCAAAGTCGAAAATGCAGGTTATTTTGTGAATATAGGTAGTCAAATAATTATAGATGATAAAAATATATTAAAAAATCATCAACTTTTTAAGGGAAAATTAATAAAAAATAGATGAAAAACAATATGAAGCTAGTTAACTGGATGTTTTTTATCATTGACTAAACTTCTTTTGCAAATGGAATTTTTGGATTAGTGAAAATATAAATATACAATCTTTGGAGGTAGGGAGGTAAAAAGCAAAATGAGCGAAGTTATTTATTATGGTGCATATGGTTCAAATTTACTTAGAGAAAGATTTCTAGTCTATATAAAAGGCGGAGTATATGAAGGCAAAAAGTATGAAGGATGCAGGGACAAAACAGAACCGGTAGATATGGGATGGATGTATGTTCCTTACCGGCTGTATTTTGCAAAAAGTTCTTCAAGATGGGAAAATAAAGGGGTAGCCTTCTTATCTTGTGAGAAAGAGAAAAACCCCGAATTTTATTCTGTTATTAGATTATGGAAAATAACTGTAGAGCAATTTTATGATATTCAGGAACAAGAAGGCGAAAGCTGGTATGACCATATTTTGGAACTTGGTGAAAAAGATGGAGTTAAAATCAAAACAATAACTGGACGTTGGACCAATGAAATACAAAGTCCATCAGAAAAATATCTAAAAGTTATTGAGAAAGGATTAAAAGAAACAACCAATTGGGATGATGAAAAGATCAGGGTATATTTAAGGAAATTTCTACAAAAAGGGATATTTTAAAAAATAGAAAAGTATGTTAAAATTTTGAATATGTAAATTCGGTACAGATTTTTCATTTTCGCTCCGCTCAAAACAAAAATCAGGTTAAATAATGGTAACACAAGCCAAACAAATAAAAAAGCAAGATTTTATAGGGGTTAGATGAGATTTGATATTTATAGTTTAGAGAAAAAATTGTATAATAAAAAGAAGAATAAAAAATGGTGGTGTTAGGTATGGATAACACATTAAAAAAGAAAGTGATAGATGCTATTGAAAAGCTTCCGGAAGATAAAATTGCTGAAGTTATTGATTTTATCGAATATCTTAAATTAAAGGAAGAAAAAGAAAAAATGTATGAAGAAGATAGAGATTGGTTAGATGCAGACCTTGCTGACCTACCTGACTACGATTGGGGCACTAATGGTTTACCGAAAGGGAAACCAGTTAAGTATATTCCGGGTATCGGCTTAATTGTTGAGGGAGGCAAATAATAATGACAAATCATATTCAACCAGGAGATATACTATTGTTTGTCTTCCCCAAGAACAATCCCAAAGGTCATGAGCAAGAGGGAATAAGGCCTGCTATTGTTATAGTGCCACCAAAAGAAAATTCACGATATCCTGTTACTATTGTAATTCCTTTGACAACGCAAAGTGGAGAGTGGGCTCACAATACAAAATTATATAGAAAAATTCCTGCCGGAGAAGGAGGCCTTCCGCAAGATTCAATAGCATTAATTGACCAAGTCAGAGCAATGGATGTTCGGCGAATTAAGGCGTATATAGGCAAAGTCCGCAGTGACGTATTAGAAGATATTAAAAAATTATTAATAGACTTAATTAAAGAATGCTAAAAAATGTTTTTGCTTGCTTTTATTATATTTTATAAAAATGCTGATAGGATTTATGAGTAGCGATTTATCTGATAAAGAAAGATGGAATGTAATTGAAAATTACTTTTTAGGTAGAGATGAGGAAGTGACTAAACTCCTAAAGTTAAAAAAGTCATAAAGTTAAAATTTGGCTTTTTGTAAATAGTTGGGGTGGGTGTTTTTTCTGAATGCCCACCTATAAATCTTATCACATAATCTCTAAAAATAGCATTGCATCAAGCATTGCAATATAGTATCCTTTTCCTGAATCGATAAAAAATTTTGTAGCCATATGCAAGCTTTCTTAGTACTTTAATTTTATTGTTATAACCTTCTGTTACAGAATTAGTGTAGGGAAACACTCGCATTTGTTATTTTTTCAAACCAACGGTTAAATACTTGGTACAAAGATTATAATGATTTTTTATTAAATGTTTTTTCTGAAGTTTATATTGCTGGAGATACAAAATATGGCTTTGGTGAATTAGAATTCACAAAAATTGAAAAATGAGTGAAGAAAAACTTAGTGAATGGAACATTACTGGAAATGGTACAGCAAGTATAAAACCTAATTTTCCATTAAGACAATTTTTCAAATTTTCTAATGAAATAAAATTTGAAGGGGGAACTCAAACTTCTTTCAGAATTTGATTTTACACAGAATATACCAAGAGTTCAAGAAGCAGCCTATTTTATAAATGTAGGAAGTAAAATTTTAAACTTTAATGGAATTGATTTGGGTAAATATCGGTTTATTAAGGGCAAATTTACAAAGATAGATTAACTATAAAATTATATACTATAAAAACAGGCATCCATTAATGCATATTGCCTGTTTTTATTTTCATATATAGTTTTAAAGGATTTTGCAAAGTTTTGTTGAATATATATAAAGATGCTTTGCATGGGAGTTGATAAAATGGCTATACCTACATATGAAGAGATTATGTTACCCTTACTTAAAATTCTTTTTGATGGTGAAATACACAAATATAAAGAGTTAGAAGAAAAACTTAAAAATGTATTTAACTTGACAGAAGAAGAAGTAAATTCAAGACGTGAAAGTGGTGTTAAAATTTTTTATAATAGAATTGGATGGGCGGCTACATATTTAAAAAAATGACAATATGACCCCATTTGAAAGAATTAGTAACGATTATGATGAGATAAAAGGTTCTCTAATAGACGAATTGCTACAAAAACTAAAAGAAGTAGAAAGGCGCGCTAAAATACATTTTTTGATTTATAGAGGTTTATGTAATATTATTATGCAGTATGTTATTATATATGATAGGTTACTAAAAGGTGAGGGATAGGAGAATGGCTGAAGTAATAAATTCCAATGATGTTTTAATACAACGGATAAAAACTATACTTAAAAATAAAAAGAATAGTACAATAAACATTGTTAATGATAAATTAACACTTTCTGTTTTTAGTGAATTGCAATTCGACATGGAAAAAGTCAAAGAAATAAATCTTGTTTTGAGAGATTCTACTTATATTCCTACTGGCAAAGAAATTTCTCGGGAATTTGAAATTGGTAGAATTGCTGATAATATATTTTTTAACTCCTATGAAATAGTTGAAAAAAATAAATTGGGGCATCTAAGCAAAGCTCGTAGTATGTATAATTTTATTGAAAAACACGTGAATGTAAAAAGGATAAAAAAGAAAGAGCTTTTAAAAAGCAATTTCATATTAATAGATGAAAACTATGGAGTTTTTGGGGATTCTTCTTTGGAAATTATCCGCAAAACCAGGAAAAATGGTATAGTTCCAATGAATTTTAATATAGAAATTACTGATTCGATACAGGTCAAAGAGCTTAAAAGAAGGTTTGAATTTATTTGGAATAATAAGGGGTATACAGAAGATTTTAAGGAACAACTTTTGGAAAATCTTAATTTCATTTATAAAGAATACGATCCGGAATTTCTTTATTTTTTTACCCTTTATGAACTTTTTGGAGACCAATTAGATTCCGATATAGAGCGATTTGAAAGCGATCATATTGGTTTTAAAGATACTGAGATTTGGAAAAGTCTTTTTCGATTTCAAAAAGATGCAGTGGTTTCTGCTATACGCAAAATTGAAAAATATAATGGCTGCATTATTGCTGATAGCGTAGGGCTTGGAAAAACTTTTGAAGCATTAGCTATAATAAAATATTATGAGTTACGACAACATAGAGTTTTAGTTTTAACACCGGCGAAGTTGTATGATAACTGGGATTCATTCAGAAATTCTTACATAGATAACCGTTTTGCCAGAGATCGGTTTGCATTTGATATTCTTTGTCATAGTGATTTAAGTCGTCGTTTTGGGAGATCCCGTAGCGGCCTTGATTTATCCAGAATAAATTGGGGAAATTATGATTTGCTTGTTATCGATGAGTCCCATAACTTTAGAAATCGCAATAATAATCCAGAAAGACTTTCACGTTATGGAAGATTGATAAATGAAATTATTAAAAAAGGGGTTAGAACAAAAGTTTTAATGCTGACAGCTACACCTGTAAACAATTCTCTAAATGACTTAAAAAATCAGTTGAGCACAATTACTATAGATAATGACGAAGCTTTTAAGGAAGATGGTATTTCAAGCATTGAAGGGGTATTAAAAAAAGCGCAAAAAGTAATAAATGATTGGATTAAAGAGCCGAATAGAAATAAAAAGGATTTATTGGATAATCTTCCATCAGAATTTTTTAAACTTCTTGAAATGGTTACAATTTCGAGAAGTCGTAAGCATATCACTATGTATTATGGCAATGATGAAATAGGTAGTTTTCCTGAAAAACTTCTACCAAAAACTTATAAACCAGAAATTGATAGCAAAGGAGAATTACTAAAATTTTATGATACAGATGAAAAGCTTGATATGTTAACACTTGCAGTTTATCAACCTATGAAATACATTAAACCTGAATACAAGCAATATTATGTAGAAAAATTCCAAACAGTTCGTGGTGATAGAGTGCTATTTAATCATGAAGAAAGAGAATATTTTGTTTCCGTACTACACCGATTCAATTTATTTAAAAGATTAGAAAGCTCTGTTTATGCTTTTAGGGAGACTTTACAACGTCTTCTTCAGAGAATTGATAGATATATAGAATTGCTTGAAAAAAGTAGTGAAGATTTAGAAGTAGAATTTGAAGAATCAGATGACGATGAAGAATTATTATTGGATTATAAGTATGAAATAAATGTTAATCATTTAATGAAAGGAATATATTTGGCTGACTTATATCACGATAAAGGGAAAATAGAAGAATTATTGAAAAGTGTTGATATTGTTCTGCAAGAACAGAGAGATGAAAAATTAAAAACTTTATTAAACTTTTTAGAAGAAAAAATAACTAAGATACCTTATAATCCAGGCAATAAAAAAGTATTAATTTTTACTGCTTTTGCTGATACCGCATATTATCTTTATGATACTATTGCACAAGAAATGAAAAAACATGGAATTCATACCGCGCTTGTAACTGGGACAGGCGAACCTAAAACAACGCTAAATATTTCTAAAGAATTTAATACTATACTATCTTATTTCTCTCCCAATTCTAAATTAGGGAGAAAATTACCCGAAAATGAACAAATAGATATTCTTATTGCTACTGATTGTATTTCCGAAGGACAAAACCTTCAAGATGCTGATTGCGTGGTAAATTATGATATTCAATGGAATCCAGTTATTTTAATTCAACGCTTTGGTCGTATTGATAGGATTGGAAGCAAAAATGAACGAATAGCTATGATAAATTTTTTCCCGAATTTAGAACTAAATGAATATCTTCAATTAGAATACCGTGTCAAACAAAAAATGCTGGCGGTAAATTTGACTGCAACCGGAGAAGATGATATATTAAATCCAGATTTAAATGACTTCGACTTTCGTAAAAAGCAATTGGAACGATTGCAAAATGAAATAGTTGATATTGATGAATTATCAGATAATATTTCTATAACAGACCTAAATATGAACGATTACCTATATGAGTTGTCCATGTATGTGCGTAGTCATCCTGAAATAAAAAGAGTACCGAGAGGAATTTATTCTGTGGTTAAAGGGGAAAAACCAGGTTGTATCTTTTGCTTTAGGCATCTTGAAGATAATACTAAGCCTGAAAGTAATAGTTCTCTTTACCCCTATTACTTAATTTATGTTACCCATGACGGTGAAATATATTTTGGAAGCGGTAGTTCACGAGAGACTTTAATGCAATTTAGAAAGCTTTCTTATGGGAAAAATAAACCAAATACCGAACTAATTGATTTGTTTAATCAGCAAACTAAAAATGCAACTGATATGAGCTTTTATTCAAATCTTTTGAATAAGGCAATTGATAGTATTAAAGGTGAGGAAGAAAGAAAAGCTGAAACAAGTATTTTTGACTTTGGTGGCTACGAAAATGAATTTGCCCATACAAGTGCTGATGATTTTGAGTTAGTATCCTTTCTTGTGGTGATGTAAATGCTTGGAGTACCTGAGAGATATAAGATTGATAAAAATTTCGATATAAAAACCTTTTTAACCGGGGAACTAACAAAACAAGAGAAACAAAAATTTAAAGAAGATGTTAAAGGAATAACTTTAACTCACCAAATAATTGGAGAAGAAATACCGTCATTAATAAACAATGATTATAACTATCAAGCTATTCTTTATTTTGATATAAAAGCTAATGACTTAAAGTATTCTAATTTTATTGGCGGAATTTTACAAAAAACAGTTAAACCTCCTGCGGTGTTACGGTTTATTGATAATAAAGGCAATTACCTGTACTGTTTTGCTTTAAAAAGATTAAGTAAAATTGATTCGCAGGAAATTGTCATAGATGATATAATTTTTACTCAGAGAAGTTCTTTATTTTTCCCAGATGAAAATGCAACATTACTTGATCGATATTTAGCTTTTACTAAAATATTAAACACTGCTAACAAGCTCACATTTTACACAGAAATTATAACTAAAGCTTATCTTATTACCTATAAACATTTGTGGACCGGAGCTTTAAGGGCATTAGATACCAATATCTTCTATGATATCGAAAAAATGAATAAAATAAGGACTCTTTTAAAGAAAATCATAAATCTTCAAAATCATCTGAGCAAGTCGATCACATTAGCAGAAAAAGCAAGCCTTAATTCAAAAATAAAAAGTAGTTTTTTAAGGTTAAATGAAATAATTGCTATTTAGGAGGGGCAATAAAATGGAAAATAAAGTGTCAAAGGAAATATTTAATCCAGTCCAAGATAATATCAAAAAGCTTGCTGAATTATTTCCTACTGTTGTAAAAGATGGCCAGGTAGATTTTGAAGCACTAAAACAGGAACTTGGCCAAGTTGAAGAGGTAGGAAAGGAAAAATATGAGCTTACCTGGCCAGGGAAGACATTAGCTAAACAGCTTGCCTTAACCGATGTAGTTGGAAAAACCTTAAAGTATGTACCTGAAGAGAGCAAAAATCCGGACACTACAGAAAATCTTTATATAGAAGGAGATAACTTGGAAGTTTTAAAACTTCTCAGAAATTCGTATTATGGCAAAATAAAGATGATTTACATAGATCCACCTTATAATACTGGCAATGATTTTATTTATAAAGATGATTTCAAAAAATTAAAAGAAGAAAGTGATAAGGAAGAAGGAGAACTGGATGAAAACGGTGAACGATTAATTAAAAACCAGAGAAGTTCTGCACGCTTCCATTCCAACTGGTTGAATATGATGTATCCACGCTTAAAAGTAGCTAAGGATTTGCTTTCCGATGATGGAGTCATTTTTATTAGTATTGATGATAATGAAGTGGATAATCTTAAGTTGTTGGCGAACGAAATATTTGGGGAAAAAAATTTTATTGCTTGTTTTCCATGGAGAAAAAGAACAGCAAAATCGGATGTACCTTTTGGAATATCGCAAGACTATGAGTGGATATTATGTTATGCAAAAAGTGAATTGTTTGTTGCGGGTATTGAAAGAAAAAGAAAATACTATGAAACGCCTGACTTTAATGGCAGACCGTGGAGAATTCACGACTTAACTCAACAAAAAAGTGCAAGTGAACGGCCAAATAGCTATTTTACTATAATAAATCCCAAAACAGGTGAAGAATATCCTGCTGATCCAAATAATGTTTGGAGGGTAACAAAGGATACTTTCAAAAAATATTATAAAGAAAACAAAATAGTATTCCCTGGCGATTATGATTTTCTAAGAATATCAAAACCGGTTTTAAGATATTTTAAAGACGAAGATGAAGAAAAAGCAGGAGAAAAATTTGGTTACAAGGCAGTAAGTACACTTTTGCCTGATGGAGTAGGGTTAACAGAAGATGGAACAAAGGAAATTAAAGAATTATTTGGGGTTAAATTATTTAACTTTCCAAAACCATCCAGTTTAATAAAATACTTAATCAAAATAGCAACCGCATTTGACTATGACTCTATAATTTTAGACTTTTTCTCTGGCTCAGCTACCACAGCTCATGCAGTTATGCAGCTTAATGCAGAAGATGGTGGTAAACGAAAATTTATAATGGTGCAACTTCCTGAAAAGGTAGATGAAGAATCAGAAGCTTATAAAGCCGGCTTTAAAACTATTGCCGATATTGGTAAAGAAAGGATTCGTAGGGCTGGAGAAAAGATTAAAGAAGAATTTAAAGATAAGGAGTGGATTGATGACCTTGATATTGGTTTTAAAGTTTTTAAGGTAGCTGAAACAAATATTCGATGGAATGATGAGGTTTTTGACGGTGAGCAGATTACTTTAAGCGAAAGCGCTCTTTCTGTTAAGGATGCTTTAGACTTTAATCCTGGCTTTACTGATATTGATGTAGTTTATGAGATTATGCTACGTCACAGAGATTTCCCACTTACATCTAAAATTGAAAAACTTACCAATATAGGGAATCGAACATATATGTTTGCCGATAGTGTAGTAGTATGTCTTGAAGAAACGATTACCAGTGATATTGTGGATAAAATAGCTTCTTTAGAACCAAAACCGATAAAAATTATTTTTAGAGATAGTGCTTTTGATGATGATATTTCTTTGAAGTTAAATATTTTGCACAGACTTGATACACAAATAAAGCTTTTTAACCAGGGAAAAGACCAGACTTACAGAGTAGAGTTTATTTAAGGAGTGGGCTAAATGACAAGGAAAGTTATATTTAACTTTGATGATAATTTAGAATACCAAAAGAAAGCTATCAACTCAGTTGTAGCCCTCTTTAGAGGACAAGATCGGGAGCTGGGGGATGTAATTTATCGTGGGAAAACCCGACATATAGGACGTATATCTGAGGAAATTATAAGGAATAGATTGGACATAGGAAGAAATGTTATTCTAGAAAATTTACGAGAAATACAAACTCAGAACATGCTCTTTCCCTCTACTGATTTACAGCCTATATATAATTTTTCTGTAGAGATGGAAACAGGTACTGGCAAAACTTACGTATATTTGCGGACTATTTTGGAGCTCTATAAAAATTATAATTTTTTAAAGTTTATAATTGTAGTGCCTACAGTGGCCATTCGTAAAGGAGTAGAAAAAAATATTGAAATTTTGAAAGAACATTTAAAAACCCTTTATGACCTTGACATTTCAAATTATGCTTTCGTTTATGATTCAAATAACTTAAATAAGTTAATGGACTTTGTGGAAGCTAGGGATTTACGCATTGTAATTATGAATATACAGGCATTTAATAAAGACAGCAATAAAATTCGCAGAGAAGATGAAAGAGGGCGAGTTTTGTGGGACCTAATAAAATATACTAAACCAATTGTCATTATAGATGAACCACAGCGACTTGAAGGAAATGGGAAAAAGAAAAGTGCTTCTTTAAAGGCTATTGAAGAATTGGATCCGCTATTCATTTTAAGGTATTCAGCAACTCATAAAAAGCTTTACCATCAAGTATATAAACTTGATTCGTACCAGGCTTATAAACAGGATTTAGTAAAGAAAATTGAGGTTAAAACTGTTTATGGCAATATCAGTAAAGACTACCCTTATGTTCGTTATATAGAATTTACCCGGGACTTAAAAGCAAAAATTGAAATTTTCTATCGTGAACCGGGCGGGCAAGTTAAATTACGTACCTTCAATGTGCAAAAAGGGGTAAGCCTTTATGAATTATCCGGAGAATTATCCCAATATAAAGATATGATTGTATTGGAAGACCCGCACAAAATTAACGGATTGAAAATTGGTTATAAGGAAGGTATCTTAATATTAAAAGAAGGAGAAAATAATTATAACTTAGATGAACTGGACTTAATCAGAATATTAATCCGTTTAACTATACAAACGCATTTAACAAAGCAACTAAAAATTTTAGAAAAAGGCTATAAAATCAAAGTTTTATCACTTTTCTTTATAGATCGGGTTAAAAATTTTAGAGATAGTGAAGCACCTGACGGTCGAGGAATTTATGCCCGCATTTTTGATGAGGAATATGAGAAAGTAATTAAAGATCCAAGATATAATGAACTTTTTAAAAAATATCCTGATTTATTTCCTGAATACAAAAATGTGCAAAAGGTAAGAGAAGGTTATTTTGCACGGGATAAGAAAAATAATGAAACTGAAATAGAAGATTGGGACTGGGGGAAAGATGAACTGGAGGTAAAAGCTAAATCTCAGGAAGATATTGAACGTGGAATACAACTTATTTTAGAGAAAAAGGATGAACTAATTTCTTTTGATGAACCATTGGCATTTATTTTTTCCCATTCAGCTTTAAGAGAAGGCTGGGATAACCCTAATGTTTTTCAACTGTGTACATTAAAAAAAGGAAGTTCGGAAATCGCTAAAAAACAAGAAATAGGACGAGGCTTGCGACTGCCAGTGGATATTTATGGAAACCGATGTTTTGACAGTGAAATAAATGTTTTGACTGTAATTGCCAATGACTATTACGATCACTTCGCTGAAGCCTTGCAAAAAGATTTTAGATTGGAGGAAGGATTAGATCAGGAAGAAGTTACTTTTGAAGTTATTTACCAAACATTGGCAGATGCAGGGATGCCAGAGGAATTTCTTGTAGCAGATACCGTAGAAGCTTTTAGGACTGAACTTATTAATGCTGGAATTATTAATGCTAAAACTAACCAACTAACGAAAGATGCAGCAGAGATAATATATCATGAGTTTACAAATGCAATTTTACAACCGTATCAGGAAGCTATTAAAGAGAAATTTATAGAAAATATGAAAGCAAAAGGTAGTAAACGAATTGAGATTAAAAATGGTGATGAAGAACCTGTAGAAAATGGATACCACAGTTTTGTAACGGAAAAAGAATTTCAAAAGCTTTTAGCAGAATTACGTGAACGAATAAACAAAAGAACAATTTACCATGTAAACATTGATAAAGAGGAGTTTATTAAGCAAAGTATAGAAGAAATTAATAAACATCTTACTTATAAATCTATTTATCGTCAATATGAAGTAGCAACAGGAGGTATAGATTTCAAAAAATCTAATGAGTTGCAAATACATGATCCTGCTAAATTTACAATTAATCTTGGAAAAGAAGGAATAGAAAAGAATAAGAGTGATTTTGAAATAATAAATTATCTCATGCATCAAACTTTCTTACCAAGGAAAGCTTTAATCAGAATTTATTCAGCTTTAGAAAATAAAATTTTATTGCAGAAACAGGAGATTTTAGATGAAGTAATTAAGATTCTTCAGAATAAATTGAATGAATTCCAAGCTAAGAATATAGAATATGAGGTTTTAGAAGGGGTTGTGTTTGAAGAGAAGAATATTTTTGCTGTGGATGAAATTGAACAATGGATGCTAAATGAAAGTGCTAAAAAAGCATATAAAACAAAAGAAGAATACCAAAAAGCTCTCCAGAAATATATCCGGGTAGATAGCTATGGGGAGTATGAATTTGCAAGAAGCCTTGATGAAGATCCTGATGTTCTTCTCTTTACCAAATTGAAAAAGGGAGGGCTTGTCATTGAAACCCCTTATGGAAATTATACTCCTGACTGGGCAATAATTCATAAAGTTGATGATCATAAGGCAAAGTTGTATTTTATTGTAGAGTCAAAATTTGATAAAGAAAGAATTAATTTAACCGATGTGGAAAAAGCCAAAATTGAATGTGCCCGTAAACATTTTGCCACCGTATCCAGTGATGTAGTTTTTGATTGGGTCAATAGCTATGAAAGATTTAAAGATATTGTAAATAGAAGTATTCAAAAAAATAATGTAGTGAAATGAAGTTAAAAAAGGCTTAAGAAGGAATTTTTAAAATACATGTCGAAATATATAAAGTGTTTAATTAAATAAAAATGGGATATTTTGAGTAATAACTAGAGAAATTTATATTTTTGAGAAAGGTAAGATAAAAATGTCACTAAAGACTCTTTTTAAAGAGGTTATGGATAATTATATAAAAGTAAGAACCTCACAGCCATTTAAAGGGAATAGAATAGGAGATATATTACGAAAAGAAATACCTCAGGAGATACAAAAATTTGATTTTATAGGTGATGAATATTTTATTAAAGGCTCTAATGGTCAAGGTAACTGGGCAGAAATTCCTTGGGTTGCTATTATGGACAAAAATATTACACAAACTACAATGGAAGGGGTATATATTGTTTATCTATTTTCTTCTGATATGAAAAGGCTATATTTAACTTTGAATCAAGGCTATACTAAGTTAAAAGATAAATATGGCAAATTTGGGGCCAATGAAAAAATGTTATCTCTTGCTTCAAAAATAAGGAATAAAATAGAGGCAAAGGGATGGAATACAGATAATAATTTATCAATTGGCAATGAATTTTATGAAAAAGGGACAATATTTTATAAAAAATATGAGAATGATGATTTAGCAGATGATGAAACATTAAAAAAAGACCTTCATGATTTGATAAATATTTATAAAAAAACCGTTTTTGTTTTAAGCGGTGAAGATAATGATCAAATATATGAAAATAAGGAAGATTATATACCTGACAACGATACTAGTTATAACGTCAAAGATGAACTTGATTACATAAAAAGTTACATAAAAAATCAGGGGTTTAGCTACAATGATAAGTTAATAGAAAATTTTTATTTATCTTTGAAGTCAAAGCCATTTTTAATTCTTGCAGGTATTTCAGGTACAGGGAAAAGCAAACTTGCAAGACTTTTTGCGGAGGCTATAGGTTGCAATACCAAGAATGGACGATTTATGTTGGTACCTGTAAGACCCGACTGGTCAGATTCTACGGAATTATTAGGTTACAAAGATATGCATAATAAATTTCATCCTGGAGTTTTAACAAATTTTATAAAAAGGGCTATAAACGATATAAATAGACCTTACTTTTTTGTATTGGATGAAATGAACCTTGCACGGGTAGAGTATTATTTCAGCGATATTCTTTCAATTATAGAGTCACGAAAAAAGGATGGCGATAGAATTGTTACAGATCCCCTTTTGAATAAAGAACTGTTAGATGAAGATTCTTTCCATGAATATGGCAATTTGTACATACCTGAAAATTTATATTTCATTGGCACTGTTAATATGGATGAGACTACGTTTCCCTTTAGCAAAAAAGTGCTTGATAGAGCAAATGTTATTGAGTTTTCTGATGTAAACCTCGATTATTTTTTTGGAGATACAGAAGAAATTACTGAAAAAGTATTAAACAATAGTTTTTTAAAGAGTGAATTTCTAACATTAAATGATTGTCTTGATTATAGGGAAATTATTGATGATGTGATTTTGGTTTTAAAAAAAATTAATGATGTTCTAAGAGAAGGAAATTTGCATTTTGGTTATAGGGTAAGAGATGAAATAAGTTTTTATATGATACACAATGAGTTAAATGGTTTAATGAATTTTGATGAAGCGATGGATTTAGAAATATTGCAAAAGATTTTGCCCAGGATACACGGAAGCAGTATCAGTATAAAGAAAATACTTGTCGAATTATTTAAAATATGTTCTGGCAATTATGAAAGCAAGTATGAATATGAGGATATGGATGTTAGTGATAAGATGCTTAAAGATATGGATAATTGTGTATATCCAAGGTCAGCAGAAAAAATTATTTATATGGTAAGGAGATATGAAGAAGATGGATTTACGTCATACTGGCTCTGATGTTGACCTTATTTATATATCTACTCCGAAATTTGATTTTTCAATAAAAGGCAATCCTTATCATCCTAATGTTGGAGCTCTAAATATCAATGAAAACGTAAGGGCAAAAATATATATCTCGTGTACAGAATATACTGCTAAAATTTATTCGCCAATAGAGGATAAGTTGGTGTCATATGCGGGGGATAGTTATCCTCTTTTTTATGAACAGCAAAATTATGAAATTGTGATTGAGAAAAAAACTGATGATGAGGTGTCATTTTGGCATGAGAATATAAATATTAGGAACAAAGTACGTTTTGTAGGTGCTTCCAAAAGAGTATTATCAGGTATTATTAACTTTAAAAATGATATTGGATATTCAGAGCTTATTATGCTAGTGAATAATCGAGAATATCTAAAGGTAACTATTGAGGTTTTTCCTTCTAAAATTGACTATCAAAAGGATTATTATGCTCTTTTACAAGATATTAACAATGAATTATACAATCTTATATTTGATTTTTATAAAAGGACATACTTTTATAGCATGACTAAAAACAAGGTAGGAAACAGCCTCACTGAATTTTTTGCGATTATAAATCAAGTGTTTGATAAGTTAAATAAATCGATCATGATTGTGCTAAATATGCCCCATCATGTATTAAAAAAAGATAGGGAAATACTCAAATATTATACTGCAAAAAGGGTTGACAGAGAGGGAATAAAATGGATTAACAAGCATCCTCAATATGTGAAGAACATTAATGGGGAAATAATAGTTGACAAAGTTTGCTCTGTAAAGAGTTCTATTACCTATGATACATATGAAAACAGATTGGTAAAATACATTATAAAATCTATAATAAAAAAGCTTAATTTAGTTAAGAAAAATTATGAAAAAGAATCAAGTATTGTTGATGAAAATATTAAAAAAAGCATTGAAGCGATGATATATAAGCTTGGAAGGCATTTAAATTACAGTTTTTTGAAAGATGTTGGAGATATATATACTATGAATTCACTTTCCCTTGTGCTTAATATGGCACCAGGATACAAGGATGTTTATAAATATTATATTATGCTTTTAAAGGGACTTATGATAAGGGAATACATTTTTAAAATATCTATGAAAGATTTGGCTATATTATATGAATATTGGTGTTTTATCAAACTTAATTCAATATTGAGAGAAAAATATAATCTTGTAAAGCAAGGTATTATTAAATTTAATAATCGAGGACTTACTGTTACTTTGACAAAAGGCGAGGAGACTCGTGTTGAATATCAAAATCCAAAAAATGGGGAGATATATTCCCTAGTGTACAATAAGAAATTTAAATATGATAATATCCCAACTACACCTCAAATGCCTGATAGTATATTATCGTTGAGTAAAGTTGGATCAAACACTATATTTAAATATGTACTTGATGCAAAATACAAAATAAATCCTGCAGTTGTTGATACAGATTATTATAATAAATATCGTTCTCCAGGTCCGGAAGAAGAGGATATAAACACTATGCATAGATACCGTGATGCCATTGTGTATGAAAATAAAAATAATAAAAATTTTGAGAGAATGGTTTTTGGGGCTTTTGTATTGTTTCCATATTCTGACGAAGAAAAATATAAAGAACATCATTTTTATAAAAGTATTGAAAAAGTTAATGTGGGAGGACTGCCATTTTTACCTGGTTCTACTAAGCTTGTTGAGAAATTCATAGATGACCTTATAAATAATTCTTTTGAGTCAGCTTTTGAAGATTCAGTTTTTCAAGGTGGTACATATGAATACATTGATCAAGTAAAGTTTGATGATAAAGAAGTACTTGTTGCTCCGTTGTCAAGTAAAGAGCAGCTTGATATAAATCTCAAATATAATTTTTATCATATACCTTATAAAAATATTAAGTCTAGCGGTATGAAGTTTAAATATGTTGCGATATACCAGTCAATCAAAAAATTTGATAAAGAAGCTGGGATACACTATTATGGGAGGATAAAAGGTTTTGAAATAGTAAAAAGGAAAGATATAAAAGAAATACCAAAGGATTCTGATGAGTTATATGTGAAATTTGAAATAGAAGAATGGAAAAAGCTTGAAAGACCTATTACTTGTGGTCCTTTTGGAGTTACAAATCGTATATATACTAATTTGTTTCTTCTTAAGAATGCAAAAAACGTATCAGAACTTTGTATAAAAACAAAAGAAGACTATAGACTTTATTTGGAACTTAAGAGGTTGTATGAGCATCAAGAAGAATTTTTAAAAGTCAATATTAATAGTAAAGTGATTGACGAAAATACAAAAATAACAGGCTTTAAAATAGGGAATTTAACGATATTTATAAATGAGGGTTATTATAATATCTATAAAGATGATATTTTACGAGACAAAATACCTATAGAAGAATTTTCAAAAAGACCTAATGCAATTATAAAGAGGATAAGAAATAAGATGTAGTATATTTAAAAAAGAATTAAGTATCTTATCACCATTATAGGAAGTGATATTATGGTAGACATAAAGATTGAGAAAATAATACGTTCAAAAAGAAAGACAATAGCATTGCAGATTACAGATAATGCTACTCTTATAGTGAAAGCACCTTTTGGTATAGATGAAAAGACGATTTTTGATGTGATACAAAAGCATTCAAGGTGGATTGAGGAGAAAAAGAAGGAGATAGAGGCAAGGGGTCCTAAAGCTTTAAAAAAGGAATTTGTGAATGGGGAAGGGTTTTTATATCTTGGTAAGTATTATAAGCTGTATATAGTAGATAATCAGGAGGTTCCTCTTAAGCTTGAAGATGGTTTTTATCTTTCAAGGGATTTTTTAAATAAAGCAAAAGAGGTTTTTATTGATTGGTATAAAAAAGAAGCTTTTAAGAAGATATCTGAAAGAGTCAAGTGGTATGCACAAAAGAGTAATTTAAAATACAATAAGATAAATATTACGTCTGCACAAAAAAGGTGGGGTTCTTGTTCTTCAAATGGAAACTTAAACTTTTCATGGAGACTTATAATGGCTCCTATTTCTGTAATAGACTATGTTGTTGTGCATGAGCTTGCACACTTGGAAGAAAGAAATCATGGAAAGAATTTCTGGATAAAAGTAAAGATGTTAATGCCAGATTATAAAAAGCAGGAAGACTGGCTCAAGAAAAATGGTTATTTGCTGAATTTGTAAGTGAAAATTAATTGTATATATTTTTAAGGAAGGAAGTAAAAAATATGGAAAAGTTTTATCAACCTGTTCTTGAGACTCCAAGGCTTATATTAAAGAAAATAAGTTTAGAAGATGCGGAAGACATGTTTGAATACGCAAGGGATCCAGAAGTTACAAAATATGTATCATGGGAATATCATAAAAGTATTGAGGATTCTGTAAAGTTTATTAATCTTTTGTTGTCAAAATATGCAAATAGTGAGCCTTCAGACTGGGGATTATATTTAAAAGAAAATGGCAAATTAATTGGAACATGTGGATATGTATTTATTGATGAAAAGAATATGACAGGAGAAATAGGGTATGTGCTTGGCAAAAAATACTGGAATAAAGGACTTATGACAGAGGCAGTTAAAAAAGTAATAGAGTTTGGCTTTAAAAAGTTGAATCTTAATAGAATACAGGCAAGGTGCAAGGTGGAAAATATACCTTCTGAGAGAGTAATGCAAAAAGTTGGTATGAAGTTTGAAGGGATATTGAGAGAAACAGTTTTTATAAAAGGGAGATTTTGGGATATGAAGATGTATTCTATTTTGAAAAGAGAGTATGAATTAAATAATTAGATTATAGACTAGAAAATTAATCAGTTTTTTTAGCCATCTAAGGCAATAAGCGCCTTATATTGGATGGCTTGTTTTGCATAAAATTTAGAATATTCTTTGTGTCTAAAGGAAATATTTAATTTTAATTATTCATTACAGACATAGATTAATATTTTGCAGAAAGTTTAATTATAAATTAAGCTATAGTTTAATTTGTAATTTTTCTGTATAATATATTCGTACAGCAATATGGTTAGAAAAACAAATGAATACATAGGAGGAATTGGCATTGGCGATAGTTATTGTAGCTTTTGTGGTTTTTCTTGACCAATTGACGAAGTATCTTGCAGTGAAGTACCTTATGCTTATAGGAAGTTATCCGGTTATAAAGAATTTTTTTCATCTTACTTATGTGGAGAATAAAGGTGCGGCATTTGGTATGCTTCAGAATAAGACTCTTTTTTTTATAGTTATAACAGTAATTGTAGGGGCTGTGCTAATTTATTCTATGATTAAACTGCCAGGGAATAGTGTGTATAATTATACACTTGCTATGATCCTGGGGGGCGCTATTGGAAACCTTATAGACAGAGTTAGACTCGGATATGTTGTAGACTTTATTGATTTTAAATTTTTCCCTGCGGTTTTTAATGTTGCAGATTCTTTTATAGTTATAGGAGCTATTATATTAGGATATCTTATGATTTTTAGGGAGAAGGCGTGATGGGATGAACGTAGTAGATAAGATAGTTTTGCAAGGAGAAAAAGAGGATGAGGGAAAGAGAATAGACGTTTTTCTTGCGGCAGAGTTAGATTACACAAGGTCTTATATTAAAAAATTGATTGTGGATGAGCTTGTTTTTGTAAATGGTAAAACGGTAAAGCCCAGTTATAAGGTAAAAGAGAATGATGAGGTTGTTGTAAATATCCCAGAGGCAGAGAAAATTGATGTACTGCCAGAAAATATACCTTTGGATATTCTTTATGAAGACGATGATATAATTGTGATAAATAAGCCGCAGGGAATGGTAGTGCATCCGGCACCGGGAAATTACAGTGGTACACTTGTAAATGCACTTCTTTACCACTGCAAAAATTTATCGGGAATTAACGGCATTTTAAGGCCGGGTATAGTTCACAGGCTTGATAAGGATACCTCTGGTGTGATGGTTGTTGCTAAAAATGATAAGGCTCATATAAGCCTTTCTAATCAAATAAAAGAGAGAAGTGTTTTTAAAAAATATGTTGCTATTGTAGAGGGAGTTATAAAAGATGAAGAGGGGAAGATTGAAGCACCTATAGGAAGGCACCCTGTTGACAGAAAAAAGATGGCTGTAATAGAGGATGGAAGATATGCTCTTACATTGTACAAAGTTTTGGAGCGTTTTAAAGAAAATACGTTGATAGAGGCGGTTATAAAGACAGGTAGGACTCATCAGATAAGAGTGCATATGGCTTATATTGGTCATCCTGTTGTAGGGGACCCAGTATATGGTTTTAAAAAGCAAAAGTTTAAATTGGAGGGGCAGGCATTACATTCAAGTATTTTAGGATTTGTTCATCCTACGAAAGGAGTTTACATGGAGTTTGAAGCTCCTCTTCCTGAGTATTTTGTAAGGTTGATTGAAATTTTAAGACGTTCCACTTATTAAAAAGTTTAGATTTTATGTTTATGGGTATATTGCGAAGCTATTGAAATTGTATATTTGCATGTTATGTTTAATTTTTTATGTCATCAAGAACATTTTTACATGTCATCCTGAGCCGGAGCGTAGCGGAGCCTTGAGTGAAACGAAGGGTCTGGCGAAGGATCTCAGACAAAAAAGACATGCAATAAGCTAAGCTTTAAGGTCTGAGACCCTTCGGCTACGCCTCAGGGTGACATTTTGAAAGGCTGTCCAAAACGAGCATTAGACACGACTCAAAACGTGAGGCTGCCCTCTAGCATAAAAGCTGGACTTTTTATAAATATTTTGTCAACAACTTCAGGCAAGAATTAAACTTTTATCCTCTCTCTATTTACTAAATATATCTCATCTCGCTCTGGTGGAGTTATTTCTTCTTTTCCTTTTGATGTTATTAAATATTTCCCTTCTTTTATAATTTTACCTATTATTGTAGCTTGTATTCCTTTTTCAGATAGAGATTTGACTATTTTATCTCCATCACTGGCAGTAATTATCATTGAACCGCTGGATATGAGCTTTAAAGGGTTTATGCCAAAAAAACGGCAAATTTCTTTTGTTTCAGGGCGTACTGGCAATTTTTCCTCATATATTTCAATGCCAAGGCCTGATGCTTCTGCGATTTCATAGGCTGCTCCTAATATTCCTCCTTCTGTTATATCGTGCATTGCATTTGCACCATTTTGTGCTGCAGTAAGTCCTTCTTCTATGACACTTATTTCGTTTATAAAACTTTGTGCTTTTAAGATAAAATCTTTATCGTAGCCCTTTAGCAGCAAATCTTTATAGTCAGTTGCTAAAATTGCTGTGCCTTCAAGGCCTAAAGCTTTTGTAACTATGACATCATCGTCTATTTTTGCGCCTTTTGTGGTTATGTACTCACCTTTTTTAGCCATACCAATTGCTGTTGTGCTTATAATAGGCTTGTTTACTGTAGTGGTTATTTCTGTGTGGCCTCCTAAAACTTCAATGCTTAATTTTTTTGCTGCTCTATCTATTTCTTTCATGATGCCATGTAAAGTAGATTCTTCAGTACCTTCAGGAAGCAGTATAGTTGATAATATTCCAATTGGCTTTGCGCCACAAGAAGCTAAATCATTACAGGATATTATGACAGATAAAAAGCCGCTTAATTTCTCTGATGCTGTTATGGGGTCTGTTGAAAGGACTGCCACGTATTCGCCGAAATCGATTATGCTACTGTCTTCTCCTAATTGGGAGTGGACTAAAACTTCTTTTCTTTTAACGCCAAGATAAGGGAAAACACTTCTTTTTAGTATTTCTACAGGTACTTTTCCTACTTCCATTTTGTCACATCCTTCTTTTAAATATTGGTGTCAATACTATCATCTTAGCACAATTTTTATTTTTTTTAAACATTCCTATAGACAAGTTGAAAAGAATGTGATAATATTATAAAAGACGAGGTCCTTTAAGCAGTCCTGTGAGGCTGGCAAGGTTGGCATAATTATATGTAGCATAAAAAGCTTCTTGCCAGTGCAAGAAGCTTTTTTGTGGAGGTTAGAAAGTTGAAGATAAAAGCAGAGATAATGGATGAAAAAGCTATAGACAGAGCCTTGATAAGAATAGCCCATGAGATTGTGGAAAGGAATAAAGGCATTGAAGATGTGGTTTTGGTAGGCATTAAGACAAGAGGAGTGCCTTTAGCAGAAAGAATAGCAAGGTATATATCGCGAATTGAAGGAAAAAAGCCTCCAGTAGGGTCATTGGATATCACCCTATACCGTGATGACCTTACCACAGACCTTGAACAGCCTGTAGTCAAGAAAAAAGATATAGGTGTGGATGTGGTAGGTAAAATAGTGGTGTTAGTGGACGACGTGATATACACAGGAAGGACTATAAGGGCTGCTATGGATGCAATTATCGATTTAGGGAGGCCTAAGGCAATACAGCTGGCAGAATTAATAGACAGAGGGCACAGGGAATTGCCGATAAAGCCAGATTATGTAGGTAAAAATGTTCCAACATCAAAAAATGAAATAGTAAATGTGATGTTGGAGGAAGTAGACAAAGTCAACAGAGTGGTAATAACTGAAAAGTAGCACCTTTAATTTAGCCCAGCGAGGCTAAAAAGGGAGAATGATAGATATTCTCCCGGAGTATTAAACTCTAAAAAGGGAGGATTTTTTATGCCAAAATTTGAAACCCTAATTTTAACAGAAAAGAATATTTTATACAAAAAGAGTAGTACCATTTCACATTATTGTGATGTGGTGACTACTCTTTTTTTTAAAAGGAGGAAGGTAATGTGGATAGAAAAGACCTATTAGGCATTAAGGATTTATCGAAAGAAGAAATACTGGAAGTTTTAGACACTGCAAAGGAGATGAAAAAAATTCTAAATGGAGAAAAATATTCACAGATACTAAAGGGAAAGACAGTTGTGACGATTTTTTTCGAACCTAGCACGAGGACAAGACTATCTTTTGAGATGGCAGCAAAGTATTTAGGCGCTCATTACGGCAATATAGAAGTGGCAACCAGCAGTGTTGCTAAAGGGGAGTCTTTAATAGACACCATAAGGACTGTTGAGATGATGAAGGCGGATGTGATAATACCAAGGCACAACATGAGTGGAGCGCCGCATCTTATGGCAAAATACACAGATGCCTCTATCATAAACGCAGGAGATGGTATAAATGAACATCCCACCCAAGCCTTGTTGGACATGATGACAATCAGAGAAAAGAAAGAAAGCTTTGAAGGATTAAAAGTGGCGATAATAGGAGACATTATGCACAGCAGAGTTGCACGGTCAAATATATGGGGACTTAAAAAGATGGGGGCGGAAGTGAGAGTTGCAGGCCCTTCCACCTTGATGCCACCCCAAATAGAAAAGATGGGAGTTAAAACTTACTACAATGTAGAAGAAGCTATAAAGGATGCGGATGTAGTGATGGGACTAAGAATTCAATTGGAAAGGCAAAAAAGTGGACTATTCCCATCAATTGACGAATACAGAGAATATTTTGGGATAAATAAAGAGAGAATGAAACTTGCAAAAGCCGATGCGATATTGATGCATCCAGGACCTATAAACAGAAATATTGAAGTTACTTCAGAAGCAGCAAATGCTGAGTATTCTGCCATAGAAGAACAGGTAACGAATGGTGTCGCTGTCAGGATGGCACTTTTAAAAATACTTTGTGAAAGGAGAAATTAAAATGAAGATGATTATAAAAAATGGTACTGTAATAGACGGGTTTGGGAGTGAAGTTAAAGCGGATATATTGATAGACTATGGTATCATAAAAGCGATTGACAAAAATATACAAGCCTCAGACGGGATAGTGATTGATGCGACAGGCAAATATGTACTCCCAGGTTTTGTGGATATGCACACCCATTTAAGGCAGCCGGGATTTGAAGAGAAAGAGACTATTAAAACAGGAACAGAAGCTGCAGCAGCAGGAGGTTACACTACTGTTGCCTGCATGCCAAATACAAATCCTACTATAGACAATGAAATAGTAGTAGAATATGTAAAAAGCATTGCGCAAAGAGAAGGAGTTGTAAAAGTACTACCTATAGGAGCTATGACAAAGGGAATGAAAGGTGAAGAGATAACCGAGATGGCAAAACTTAAAAAAGCAGGGGCTGTTGCCTTATCTGATGACGGTTTTCCAATAATGAGTGCAGGGCTTATGAAGAGGATAATGACATATGGAAAAATGTATGACTTACTCATGATAACTCACTGTGAAGACAGAACATTGAGTGGCGAAGGTGTAATGAATAGCGGAGTAATTTCCACAATGATAGGATTAAAAGGCATACCAAGAGAAGCAGAAGAAGTCATGCTTGCAAGAAATATTATACTTGCAAAGTCAACTGGTGTAAGGATTCACATCGCGCATATCTCAACAAAGGGAAGTGTCGAACTTATAAGAGAAGCGAAAGAAAGGGGAGTAAAAATAACTGCGGAGGTTACTCCTCACAATCTCACATTGACAGATGAGGCAGTTTACAACTATGATACAAACACAAAGGCATATCCTCCTTTGAGAACAAGGGAAGACATAGAAGCCCTTATAGAAGGATTGAAAGATGGCACAATAGATGCAATCGCGACAGACCATGCCCCTCACACTAAGGATGACAAAAAAGTACCTTACGACATGGCTGCTTTTGGAATATCGGGCTTAGAGACAGCCTTCTCTGTGATAAATACTTTCCTTGTACAGACAGGTAAAATAACCATAAAAGAGTTAGTCAATTACATGAGTATAAATCCTGCGAAAATATTAGGTATATCCAGTGGGATAAAGGTAGGGGCGATAGCGGATATTGTAATTGTAGACCCTTATGAAGAGTATGTAGTTGACAAAGATAAATTTAAATCAAAAGGGAAAAACACACCTTTCCATGGTATGAGGCTAAAAGGAGTTGTGGAATACACAATAGTTGAAGGTCAAATAAAATATGCAAGGGATAGAAAAATTGAAAAAATTGAGGTATAATTAATAAAGGAATATTTATGCGGTAAAATGAATAAATTTTCAATAAGAGGATGGTGTAGATGTTTATTGATAAATTAATTGAGAGTATAAAAGCTAAGAAAAGCCCTGTTGTAGTGGGGCTTGACCCCAGAATTGAAAAAACTCCACAATTTATAAAAGACGTTGCTTTTAAGAGAAAAGGAGAAAATATTGAAGGCATATCTGAAGCTTTATACCTTTTTAACAAAGGTATAATAGATGCAGTCTACGATGTTGTGCCTGCGGTCAAAATCCAAGTTGCTTTTTATGAAGCTTATGGGATAGAAGGATTTAAAGCTTTCTTCAAAACTGCTGAATACGCTAAAAATTTAGGGCTTATGGTAATAGCGGATGTTAAAAGAGGAGATATACAAGAGGTTGCAAAAATGTATTCAAAAGCTTATTTGCAAAACCAGTTGTTTGATGCGATTACTGTAAATCCTTACATGGGTGAAGATACTATAATCCCTTACGTAGAAGATGCGATCAAATACAATAAGGGTATATTTGCACTTGTCAAAACTTCAAATAAAGGTTCTAAAGATATACAGGATATAAAAACTGCAACAGGAGAATACGTCTATCAACGAGTTGCTAAAATAATAAATAAAATTTCAAAGTCAGCAGTTGGGAAATATGGCTATAGTTCTATAGGTGCAGTAGTAGGTGCAACTTATCCAGAGGAGGCAAAAGTGCTAAGAAAGGAAATGCCAAATTGTTTCTTTCTAGTGCCAGGCTATGGGGCACAAGGGGGGACTGTTGAAGGTATAATGGATTGTTTTGATGAGAATGGACTTGGCGCGATAATAAATTCTTCCCGGAGCGTTATCTATGCATATCAAAGTCCTTACTGGAAAGATGTATATTCTGAATATGAGTATGCACAAGCGGCGAGAGCAGAGGTAATTCTTATGACAGGCATGATTAACAATGGGCTTGTTAAAAGAAAATACATTGCTTGTTGAGGTGAAAGATGAAGAGCAGGATATTGTCTAATGAAAAGATAGCCAGTGGCATTTATAAATTGGTATTTGAGTGGAAAGGGGGAATACCCTCTCCAGGCCAATTTGTAATGGTAGACTGCAAAGACAAGACTTTTCTAAAAAGGCCTATAAGCGTATGCTCTGCTGATGACAAATCAATGACAATTGTATATCAGGTTAAAGGGGAAGGTACTAAAAATTTATCCGAAATGAAAAAAGGAGACACAATTGAAGTAACAGGTCCTCACGGACATGGTTTTGAACTATATGAGGACAAAAATGTGTTAATAGTAGGAGGGGGAATAGGCATTCCTCCCCTTCTATACCTTGTTAAAAAAATCAAAGCAAAAAATTCGTATATTGCGTTGGGATTTAAAAGTGAAATTTTTCTTGTGGAGGAGTTTAAAAATTTAGGAGAAGTTATTGTCACGACAGAGGACGGAAGTTTTGGGAAAAAAGGAATGGTGACACAAGTAATTGAGGATATAATTGATAAGATTGACATAATATATGGCTGTGGACCAAAACCTATGCTAAAGATATTACAAGATATTTCTCTTAAAAATAACATTCCTTGTCAAATATCTGTAGAAGAAAGGATGGCTTGTGGCATAGGAGCTTGTCTTGTATGCGCTTGCAAAGTGAAAAAAGATGGTGGTTTTGAGTACAAAAGAGTGTGCAAAGATGGTCCCGTCTTTTGGGCAGAGGAGGTGGAGTTTTGAATTTACAAGTTGAAGTTGGAGGACTTAAGTTAAAAAATCCGGTGATGACAGCTTCAGGTACTTTTGGGTTTGGAAGAGAGTACGGAGAATATATTGATTTAAATCAATTAGGGGCAATAGTTGTAAAAGGACTTACAGTAAAACCTAAAGAAGGTAATCCACCTCCACGAGTTTATGAAACTCCTTGTGGAATGCTAAACAGTGTAGGGCTTCAAAATCCGGGTGTAGATGCTTTCATTGAGAAAGAGCTGCCCTTTTTAAGAGATTATGATGTTGCTGTAATAGTAAATATTGCAGGAGAAACCATTGAGGAATTTGCTTACATGGCAAAGAAGCTTGATATAGATGGTGTTGATGGAATTGAAATAAATGTCTCTTGTCCAAATGTGAAAAAAGGTGGTATGGCTTTTGGAATAAATCCTGATGATATATTTAATATAACAAAAGAAGTAAAAAAAGTTACACAAAAAACTGTTATTGTAAAATTAACACCAAATGTGACGGATATTGGGGTTTGTGCTAAAGCAGCAGAAGATGGAGGAGCAGATGCTGTATCTTTAATTAATACAATTGCAGGAATGGCTATAAATATTGATACAAGAACCCCTGTTTTTAAGAACGTGATTGCGGGTTTGTCTGGACCTGCTATAAAGCCTATTGCCCTTAGGATGGTGTATGAGGCAGCGAGAGCCGTGAAAATTCCTGTTATAGGTATGGGCGGTATAAGTTCATTTAAAGATGCATTAGAATTTATGATTGCGGGGGCGAAGGCAGTGGCAATTGGCACTTGTAATTTTGTAAATCCCAATTGCACAATTGAGGTTATTGAGGGCATAAAACAATATATGGTTTTAAACAATATAGAAGACATAAATGATATTATAGGTTCTTTAAAGGTTGATTAAAGGGGATGAGAAAATGGAAAGAGAAGAAGTCTTAGAGATTTTTAGCAAGTTAGGAGTAATTAACAAAGGACATTTTTTATTGACATCAGGAAAACACAGCGACACCTATTTGCAGTGTGCGAAAATATTTCAATATCCTAAATACAGCGAAATTTTTAGTAACGAATTGGCGCTAAAATTTAAGGATTACAAAATAGATGTTGTAATAGGACCTGCAATTGGAGGAATTATATTGGCCTATGAAGTTGCTCGTCAGGTTGGAGCAAAAGCTCTTTTTGCAGAAAGAGAAGAAGGAGTGATGAAGCTAAGAAGAGGGTTTGAGATCAAAGAAGGAGAAAATGTGCTTGTAGTAGAAGATGTAGTGACAACAGGGGGCTCCGTAAAAGAAGTTATAAAGTTAGTCAATTCCTTAAAAGGTAATGTAGTAGGAGTTGGAAGTATAGTTGATAGAAGCGACGGAAAGGTAAATTTTGAAGTTCTTTTTAAGTCTGTGGTAAGCTTGTATGTTGAAGCATTTGAAAAAGAGGAATGTCCTCTTTGCAAAGAAGGCATTCCTCTTGTAAAGCCGGGAAGCAGGAAATTTTAAGGTATAAGCATATTTATAACTCTCATTGTTTCAGGTCCTACAATTCCATCCACTTTAAGACCATTGTCTCTTTGAAATCTCATGACGGCGTTTTTGGTTCTTGGCCCAAAAATGCCCTCTATTGGACCAGGGTCATAGCCTAAACTTTGAAGAATCATCTGAAGCTGAAGGACATCGTATCCGACGGTACCCTCGTATAGAAGCCTGGAGCCTAATTGTTGCCTCTCCATTTTTTCACCTCATTTATACACTTTCACTATTACACAATATGATAAAAATAGGGAAAGTGTTCTTTTTTATAAGACTTGTAGAATTAGGCACTTTAAGTATTGAGTTTCTTCAGAGGCTAATAATATTGGATGGTCTTTTGATTGAGTACGTTGTTCTACAAATCTTACTGTTTTTTTGGCATCATTGGCTGCTTCTTTAATTATATTTAAAAACATATCAGGTTTTATGTGCTGTGAACAAGAACAGGTGATGAGGAAACCTCCACTTTTTAAAATTTTTAATGCTCTTAAATTTATTTCTTTATATCCTCTCAAAGCGTCTTTTACAGTTTCTTTGCTTTTTGTAAAGGCAGGAGGGTCTAATATTACAGTGTCAAATTTTCTATTTTCTTTGTCGTATTTCCTCAGCAAATCAAAGGCATTGTCACATACGAAATTACATCTTTCTTGATAACCATTGAGTTCTACATTCTTTTTGGCCATTTCAATGGCTTCCTCAGAGATGTCGACTGTCTCGACTCTTTTTGCTCCATAGTGTAGGGC